>CAYNOM010000771.1:0-3467 GCA_964398415.1 uncultured Polyangiales bacterium
CTGACGACGCTCGAGGTCGGCAGCCGCGTGACCACCGCCGATCCGGCGTCGAGCGCCGCAGTGCTCAGCGGCGTCGCTCGCTTCGGTGTGTCGCCACGCGCGCCCGCGGAGGGCCCGTTCATGGTGTTCACGCCGGCGGGGATGGTCGTGAGCAAGGGAACCGTGTTCGGTGTGGGCGTGGCCGCAGACGGCGACGCGCGCGTGGGCGTGGAAACCGGATCGGTCGAGGTTGCGGGTGCCGCCTCCTTCGACGCGCCGATGACGCTCGAGTCCGCGCAGGCCATCGAGCTGGGCGCCCAAGGCACGCTGGGCACGGCCGTCGCTTGGAACGCCGACGATTGGGGAACGTGGCGTGACAATGCCGACGCCCAGATCGACATCGGCGCGACGGCCTCAGCGCACGCTGCGGCCATGGCTGATCTGAACGCCCAGCTCGAGAAGACGTACGCGACGCTCGACGGCTTGGCGACGGGCATGGTCGACTTCGAGGCCAAGGCGGCAGCGGATGCTGACGCGCAAGCCGTGGCTGCCTACGAGGCCAAGCTGCCCGCGGCCCAGGTGGCGATCGATGCGAGCTACCTGACCGCGCTGCGCCTCGAGTGGCTGACCCATGCCTACGCAGCCCGCGCCGCGCTCGCCACCGAGCTCTACGTGCGCCACCCCGAGGTCGTCGCCTGGGCCACGATCGAGCCGCACGTGCATGCGGCGGTGCTGTGGCCAAAGCGCTTCGACGCGACGGCCGCCATTTACCTCGAGCCGCTGCGCGTTCAGTACTACGTGCACCACGCCCGCGGTCGCGCGCGCGCGCACCTCGTCGGGATCGCGGTGCCCGAGTTCTATGCGCAGGTGACGCCGCCGGAGGTGCCCGCCATCGAAGCGCGCGCCAAGCTCGGCTTCAAGGCCTACGTCTCGGGCGACTTTGCCGCGACCGCGTCCGCGCGACCGGTGTGGGTGATGGCTCCCAAGGCGGGCTGGCGCGCCAAGATGAAGGTGAAGGCGATGCCTCCGCGTGGCGCCGTCGCGTTCTGGGTTCGCCCGCCCTCGCTCAAGAGCAAAGTCTGCCTCGGCGTGAACGCCCGCGCGAAGCTGAAGTCGGTGTTTGCGATCAACGCGCCCAAGGCGCGGGGTGAGCTCAACCTCGACGCCAAGGCGAAGCTTGCCCTCGGGCATAAGATCCGCGTGTCTCCGCCGGACCTGAAGGCTTCCGCGAAGGCGCGCGCTGCCTTCGAGGGGAACTACGCCATGCCTGTGATCGCGGCGAAGATGGAGGCCCCCACGCTCGACGTGAATGCGAAGGCGAAGGGAGCCGCCGGTTTCAAGGCGAAGGCAGGGCTCGATGCCAAGGCCAAGATGGCCGCTGCCCACGAGGCGCGCGCCAAGCTGGAGGCCGGTGCCAAGGCTGGCGCCAAGGCCAAGGCGAACGCCAGCGCAGGCATGTCCGCCGGCGCCAAGATCCAGATCAAGGCACCTACGGTCGAGATCAAGCCCCCGAAGGCCTCCGCGAGCGCGCAGGGTAAGGCCGCGTTCAAGGTCGGCAACTGAGCGTGAGCACGCGCGGCGCGTAGCCGGTTAGTCGCCGCCCAGCTCTTTCGAGCGTGCCGTGGCGGCTTCGACGGCAGCGTGTAGCGCGTATCTCAGGCCCTCGCGCTCGAGGGCTGCGAGCCCCGCGATGGTCGTGCCAGCGGGGCTCGTCACCATGTCCTTGAGGCGCGCGGGGTGCTCTCCCGTCTCGAGCACCATCTTCGCCGCGCCGAGCAGGGTCTGGGCAGCGAGCCTGGTGGCCACGTCGCGCGGAAGGCCGGCGCGCACGCCCGCATCCGACAGGGCCTCGATGGCGACGAAGGCGTAGGCCGGGCCCGAGCCGCTCAGACCTGTGACGGCGTCGAGCAGCCGTTCGTCGGTGCGCACGACGAGACCCGTGGCGCGAAACAAGCTCTCGCAGGTCTCGAGATCGTCCGCTGTCGCCAGAGGGCCGCCTGCGATCGCCGTCGCGCCCTCGCCCACGAGCGCCGGCGTGTTCGGCATGGCGCGCACGATGCGGCCGTGCCCGCCCAGTTTCGTGGCGATCTGCGCGATGGTCACGCCTGCTACGATCGACAAGACGAGCGTGCCGTCGTGTAGGTGGGCTGCGATCTCGTCGAGCACTTTGTTCAGCACCTGGGGCTTGACCGCGAGCACGATGACGTCCGCCCATAGGCACGCCTCGATGTTGGATGGAAAAGGGCGCACGCCGAAGCGTTGCTCGAGCTGAGCGGTGGCTTCCTTGCGCACGTCCGTAATGCCTAGGTGCGACGCGGGGATGGAAGCGCGCTCGACCGCGCCATGAATCAAAGCCGACGCCATATTTCCGGCGCCCAGGAAGGCGATCTTGTGGGGATTCGTCATGCTGCTCGGCACCGAGTATACACAGGGCTTCCATGGCATCCGCTGCCGCAGAGCTGAATCGTGCGATCGTGGCGTTCCGCCGCGATCTGGCATTCTCGTTTCTCGATCGCAATGCTGGGCAGCCCGCCCGAGCGTCGCGAGCGCGGCACTACCTCGTGTCGTCGCGTGGCGAGGAGGTGCTGGCTGAAGCGGTGAGCAGCGGGCAGGTGAGCCCCCGCGAGCACGCTGCGATCGCCGCGCACATGGGGCGTGCACAGCTCGAAGCCGTGCTTGTCGACATCCGCGACGAGTGGCAGCGCTTTCCGAGCATGTCGGCCTCCCTCGAGGGTGAGCCGCGCGCCCTCGCCGAGCTCGTGCGAGGCTGGGCGGTCGCGACGCGACCGAGCACACGCAGTGGCTTGATGCGCGCCATCGAGAGCGTCCTGCGCGTGCCCGTGCAGCGCACCTTCGATGCCCGTGCCCGCGCCGATCATGCGGCGAGCTCCCTGCTCTCGCGCCTCGCGGCGCCGCGCCATGCCGATGCGGGGCCCGAAGGCGGGAGCCGAGCGGGGGCCGAGGCCTTCTTGGCCGCGACCGACGAGCTCATGCAAGAGGTGGCGCGCCACGTGCTCGACAGAGCGGGCGCTGGGCAAGCCCAGGGCGACGTGCTGTGGGCGCTGACGGTCCCCAGTAGCGAAGGACGTTTTCCCGTCGAAGGACGTTTGCGCCGGCACTCGGCCGACTGGGAGCCCCTCGGTCTGCGACGCATGCTCGCGGCGCACGGCCGCGCGGCGAGCACCCATGGGGGGCTCTTGCCGTTTGGGCGGGTGGTGCCCGTCAGCTGCCCCTCCGACGTGCGCGTGTGCACGGCCGCCCTCGAGTACGGCATGTTGAGCGAGCTCGCCGCTGCCGACGCCATCGGGCGCGCGGTGGCCTACGCCCATGCGTCGCCTGCGCTACCGGCCTCCTTGCGGCATCCCGTCGCGGGCAGCGTCGCGCGCGCGATCGGGGCGCTCTCTGCGCTGCGGCTGTGCCATCCGGCCTTTCTGCGCGTGGCGCGGGGGGTGAGCATGCGCGAGGCGGATGAGCTGGCGCGCATGTTC
>CAYNOM010000772.1:0-3466 GCA_964398415.1 uncultured Polyangiales bacterium
TCACGTGAGATAGGTCTGGGCGTTGGTCGGGCGGCACGGTGAAGCAGCGGGGCTCCACGAGTGCGCCTTGCGCGATGAGCTCCTTGATGGTGGCGACGACCACCAGTTCCGAGTACACATCGCCGAGCGGTGTTCCGTCAGCGCGGAATGGCGTCGCGGTCAGACCGACCTTGACGGCATCCTTGTAGTGCTCTTGGATGGAGCGAAACCCGGCCGAGGTGGCGCGATGGCACTCGTCAGCAAGCACCAAGTTCGCCGCCGGAAGCCGGCGATGGCGCAGCGTGTCGACGCTTGCGATCTGTACGGCGGCGCCGGGGTTCCAGCGCGTGTCGGCACCCATGATCACTCCGAGTTGCTTTACGTCGATGCCTGCGGCAACGAAGCGGTCGTATGCTTGGTTGATGAGCTCTCGGCGGTGCGCGATGAACAGCACGCGCATCCCGGCGTCGAGCGCGCACCGCACGAGTCCCGCCGCGATCGTGGACTTTCCGCTCCCCGTCGGCGAGCACAACAGAACCGCACGTGCCCCGCCTCGGAGTACTTCAGAGAGCGTTGCCAGGACTCGCTGCTGATAGTCGCGAAGGGTAAAGAGCCCCAGCGCCGCCGAGCACGTGCTCAGCAGCATGATGAACGCATCAATCATGATGGCCTCTCCCTCTTCTAGGCGACCTTGTACGTGTGGCCGATGAGCTTTTGTGGGAGGTCGTCGCCACCTCGGACGTACGGCTGAATCCAAATCAAGCGGCGCTCCGCGCGCGCCTCCCCAAAGGGCTGATGCTTCCAATGGCCGCGAACGACAGTGCGATAGGCGAGACTTGAGCCGGTTCCAGGACTACGAGAGAGGTGCTCCCTGAGTGCGGGGTCGATGCGCACGGAGGATCCTACGATGAACACCCGTTCGCGCTCGAGGCGACCAATTCGCTCGCGCAGCACGGCGCGGAGCTTCTTTCGATCGCGGCCCTTGGTGAGCCGCGCAATCTCATTGGCATGACAGTGGCACACATCGGCCCTATCTGAGCTGAGGTACAGCAAGACGTTGAGTACCAGCTGCACGATCAGCTGGCGCGCCTCCAATGGATCCGTCTCCCGACCGAACAAGCGCCCCTTTCGTTCGATCGTGGCGCCATACTGCGCGGCTCTCGCGATGTCCTGCTCGTGAAGCGTCTGATTCGAATCCTTGAGAGATAACGTGAAGTGCAGGTCCAATGTTTCGAACGAAGTCGGAGAGTGCTCGTTGGCCTCGCACTGCACGAAGAGCATCAGATGTCGTCCCTTCAAGGCGCGCGGGTGCTGTGACATGCTGCCATCGCAGTCGGCTACGAGGATACAGCGCACGCAATGGAAGCCAGTCTCCGGATCGCTCAGTTCCAGAAGGCCTTGCGGAACTTCAATTGCGAGAGTGTGAAACGGCAGCCGTATGTCCATCGGCGTTAGGCCGCGAAGCTCGGTCGTCATGAGCCTCTCTGCCAGCCCCTCGGACAGGCGAAACCAGTTGGGCTGGTCCGCAACGTGCGCAAGCCGGTGGGCCATGAACGCTGCAACTTCCACACATGACGTCGGCGGCCACGAGGGTGCCGGGATCCCAATCTGTATGGATCGTGCACGCGGCCCACGGAGGCCTTCGCGAAAGAACTCCACGTCTTCCAAGCAATCTGGGTACGCGATTTGACGACCCGCGATCTCGGCGTGCTGCGCCTGCGCGAGGATCATCACTTCTCGCATGCAGTGCGGCTTACCAGCACGGGCGTGTTTCATCTGCCGATTGGCCAGGCGCCCGAGCTCCCGTGCGCTTGGAGCAGTGTACGTCCGAAGGGGGAATCGTTGGACTTCGCTGCGTGTCATTTGAGGGCGCCCTTCTTCTGGCTTTGTTTGAACGTCGTCACCTCAGCTCCGGGAAACGCTGCGCACACCGCGGCGATCGTCGCGGCGTCCCGGAACGTCATCTCGTTGCGCGCCGAGCCTGTGTAGGCGGGCACGAGCCACAGTTCGCTCACCGTCTCGGCCCGCACGCACAGCTCCACGCCGCGCTCCTCGAGCGCTTTGATCTCTTCCTCGGTGATCGGCCGCGTGAACGACGAAGGTGGCTGCGCCGACGAGGGCGAGGGCAACGACCGCGACGGCTTGCTGTCCGTGCGCGTGTTCGATGGCTGTGCGCGGACGAGCTGGCCAAACAGGTCCGTCGCCGTCGCCGCTTGCGTGGCCTGCGGCGTCGAGGCCGCCGGAGTAGCGGGCTTCAAAGCGCGTGCCGAGGAGTTCTTCCGGAGCCACTCGGTGCACATGAACGTGTCCTCGCGCTGGCAGCCGCCGCCGTCGACGTAGCTCACGCAGCGCCGCGAGCCGTTGAGAGCGACGTAATGCGGGCATGCAATAGGCTCATGCGCCACGGGGCACCTCGCGCAGGCGCTCGCGCAGCCAGAGAACGAGGAGTGCTTCAGCAAGCAACAGCGCGGCTTGCGCGCAGGGGCTCGCTGCTGGGTCGGGCGACGATGTTGGTCTCACGAAGGAGTAAAGGCAGTCGCCCTCGAATCGAGGACAGAAAATCGACCGCCCTCGCCGAACTCTTGGGGAGAGTCACAGGGGCGCTCGACGCGTCCACGGGCGTATGCCAAGGCCCGGCCGATGCGCGCACTCGCTCTGTTGTTCCTGGGCCTCTCGGGCTGTATCGCCACCGTGCCGCGTACCACCGCCAAGGCGGTGCCGAGGGGCACGTTCGTGATTGATGGATACGCAGGCATGACCGTGCAGCGGTATCCGACCCCGCCGGCTCCGATCGTTGGAGACGTATCGGAGCTCGACCCGGCCTTGGCCGCAGTCGTCGCGGAGATCAACGAAAGGGAAACCTCGAAGGGCGCAGAGCTGGACCTCGGTCCCATGTTGGGCGCGAGCTTCCGAACAGGGTTTGCGGACCGCGCCGACGTGGGACTCACTGTGGACACCGGCGGAGCGTTGCTCGATGCCAAGCTGCAGCTGGTCGACCTGCCCGCGTTCGCATTTGCGCTCGATGTCGGAGCCGGCGAGTGGGAGGGGCATACACGTGGCGTCCAGCTCCAGGGCGGCGTCCTGCTTGATGCGGTTGTTGGCGATGTCAGGGCGACACTGGCGACGGGCTATGGGTTGTTGCTCGGAGACAACCGACTCCATCTCCTGCAGCTCTCGCTATCGGCGGAAGTCCCACTGACGTCCTCACTCGCGCTTGTCCCTGCGCTCGTCGCTTTCATTCCCCTCGCGGGCAAGGATGCGGTCTGCCCACCGCCCGTCACGGTGGATGAGCTCATTGCCGTTGCTGAAAGCGGCCCGCAAGGGCAGGTGATCTTCGATGAAGGCGCATGCGACGAGGCACGCCGACAGGGCTTCGTAGCAACGGTGGGGCTGCGTCTTCGGCTCGGTGGCTGAGTTGAGGAAGCCTGGGCCGCGCGAGGCCTTCCGCGCACGTTGTTGCCTCGTCACCACCCTTGCGTGGTGGTAC
>CAYNOM010000773.1:0-3464 GCA_964398415.1 uncultured Polyangiales bacterium
AGGCCTTTTTCACGTCGATCACGCGAACGTGAATGGGGTCCTTGTTCTCGAGTCGTGCGTGCTGCGTCGTCACAGGCCGCCTGCTCCGGTGACCACGCTGGTGATGATGTAGTCGAGCACGAGGATCGACACCGCGCTCTGCACCACCGCCCGATTGGTCGCCTGTCCCACGCCCGCCGCGCCACCCTTCGCGTAGAAACCGTGTCGGCAGGCGATCAGCGACACCGCCAACCCAAATACGAAGGCCTTGATCAAGCCCTGGCGTAGGTCGGGCGTATCGACGAACCAGCGCACCTTGTCGACGAAGATGCCGTGGTCGAGGCCCATGAGCTGCACGCACACGAGCCAGGCGCCGAAGATGCCGATCATGTTGAAGAGCATCGTGAGCACGGGAACCATCAACAAGCCCGCGACCACGCGCGGCACCACCAGAAACTGAATCGGGTTGACGGCCATCGTGACGAGCGCGTCGATCTGGTCGGACACGCGCATCGAGCCGAGCTCGGTGGTGATGGCGCTGCCCGCACGGCTCGACACCATGAGCGCGGTGAACACCGGCGCGAGCTCGCGCGCCAGGGCCATGCCCACCACGGCGCCGGTTTGGTTCTCGGCGCCAAACTGACGAAAGCCGTCGACGAGCTGGATGCCGAACACCATACCGATGAACAGGCCCGTCAGGCCCACGATGAACAGCGACTGAACCCCCACGAACTCCATCGCGTTGAAGAACAGCCCAAAGCGATAGGGAGGGCGGAACGTCCAAAAGCCGACGTCGAGCAAGAGGCGCACGCTGGTGCCGACTTCGGCGAGCGTCCGCACGAACGGCCCGAGCAAGAGGCTTCCCATGTCGCGCAGCACGGAGACGAGGGCTGCCCCCCTTCGCTGCTCTTTGGCGTCGCCATCCACGTACGCATGGATATCACGTTCACCCCGCCTGCCCCACCTCTCGGGCGCATTCGCAAAAGCGCACCACCAGGGCCGACGACGAATGCCCTTTCCCCGGCAGCCGACGGGTGACGTAAGATCGATGCGTGGTCGAACCCGCGTCCAGCATCCATCGCCCGTTGATCGCAGAAGGCCTCAAGGACGGGTCGATGAGCTGGGACGCGAGCACCTGGCCCGTGCTCGTGGTCACCGTGCATCGGCGCACCGACGACGTCACGTTTCAGCAGTACATCGCGCTGCTCGACGAGCTGTTGCGGCGCCGCGAGCCCCAGGTGCACGTGATCGACATCCCGATCGGCGTCTCGATGCCCCGATCACAGATGCAGGCCCTATCTCACTACCTGCAGAGCCAGGGTGAGCTGGTGAAGCCCTACCTGCTCGGCACGGGGCTCGTGTTTCACTCGATGATCCACCGCTTTGGCATCGCGGCCATGCTCTCACTCTTTCGAAGCGACACGGCCTATCAGGTCTTCGGCGACCGGGGCGAGGCCGTAGCCTGGGGTCGAACGCTGCTCATGCGACACGAGCGCGCCGCGCCGTCACTCAGGCGCTAGCCGCTTCTTGTCGCCCGGCAAAGAGCTCTTCAGTAGACGCGCGGTACGCGACGCGAGACGTTGGTGAGGATCTCGTAGCCGATCGTGCCGGCCGCGGCAGCCATGTCGTCGGCCGTGATGCGGGCGCCCTGTTGCTCGCCGAGCACGACGACCTCGTCGCCAACCCGAGCGTCGGCGAGGTCGGTCACGTCGAGGCAGGTGAGATCCATGGACACGTTGCCGACGATCGGGCAGCGCTCACCGCGCACCAGCATGGCCCCGCGGTTCGACAGCGAGCGCATCAGCCCGTCGCCGTAGCCCATGGGCACGGTGGCGACGCGTGTCCGACGCGCGGCGCGAAAGGTCTGGCTGTACCCCACGCCCTCGCCCGCCTCGATCTCGCGAATGGCGATGATTTGGGTGCGTAGGCGCATGACGGGGGCGAGGCCCACGTCGTCGATGCCCTCGCAGGGCGGCGCGCCGTAGAGGGCGACGCCCACCCGCACCATGTCGAAGTGCGACTCGGGATGCCGAAACAGAGCCGCGCTGTTGGCGGCGTGCACGATCGAAGGCCGATGCCCGAAACGCGCGACGAGCCTGCGCGCGCCGTCGAAGCGCTCGAGCTGCTCGCGCGTGGTCTCCCGATCGCCATCCGCACTCGCGAAGTGCGTCATCAAGCCCTCGATGCGCAGGTGCTGAAAGCGCGAGAGGCCCGTGAGAAAGGCCTCGAGGCGCGACAGCGGCACGCCGAGGCGCCCCATGCCGGTGTCGACCTTGAGGTGCACATCGAAGGGCTCACCGCCCGAGCTCGCCTCGAAGCGCGCCGCTTCGTCGAGATCGTAGATCACGGGCGTGAGGCCCGTCGCGAGCACCTCGGCGTGGGCGTCGCCGTAGACGCCATTGAGCACGAGGATACGCGACTCGACGCCCGCATCGCGTAGCTCGATGCCCTCCTCCGCCAACGCGACGCCGAAGCCGTCGACGCCCTCACGATCGAGGCGGGCCGCCACCGGCACCACGCCGTGACCGTAGCCGTCGGCCTTCACCACAGCCAGCACGCGCGCACGCGTGGCACGACGCACCACCGCGAGATTTTGGGCTATCGCCGACAGGCTGATCTCGGCGCGCGTGGGCCTGAGGGCCTCCTCGGCCAGCGAAAGACGAGGTCTGAGCGTGATGGTCTTGTTCGGCTTTTGCACGTCGAGCTCCGCGCACCGCACCGCCACGGCGCGCCTCACCCGATGGGGTACGCCCAGCGAGGCCCCTCGGCAACGTGCCGACGGGGCTTCGGCTGCTACGTTCGTCCCATGCGCATCGAGATCAACGGCGAGCCTCAGGAGGTGCCCGCGGGCATCACCGTGCTGGGCCTGATCGAAACCCTCGGCCTCGGCGGGCGCCCCGTGGCCGTGGAGCGAAACAGCGTGATCGTGCCGCGGGCCGAGCACGGCCAAACTGCCCTCGCCGAGGGCGATCGCCTCGAAGTCGTTCAGTTCGTGGGTGGGGGCTAGCCCCCACGGAGCAACGCCGATGGAAGACCTCCTCAAGCTCGGAAACAAGACCCTCTCCTCGCGCCTGTTCGTGGGCACGGGCAAGTACAAGGACGTGGCCGAAACCCGCGCCGCGCTCGATGCCTCGGGCGCCGAGGTGGTCACCGTCGCCGTACGCCGCGTCGATCTGTCGAAGGCCGCCGATCAATCGCTGTTCGAATACCTGCGCGAGCGCAAGTTCACCCTCTTGCCCAACACCGCCGGCTGCTACACGGCCGACGACGCCATCCGCACCTGCCGCTTGGCGCGTGAGGTGGGCATGTCCGAGCTGGTCAAGCTCGAGGTGCTCGGCGACCCGAAGACCCTCTTCCCCGATGTCGAGCAAACCCTCGCCGCGGCCAAGGTGTTGGTCCGGGAAGGCTTCACCGTCCTGCCCTACATCAACGACGACCCGATCAGCTGCAAGAAGCTCGAAGATCTCGGGTGCGCGGCGGTGATG
>CAYNOM010000774.1:0-3457 GCA_964398415.1 uncultured Polyangiales bacterium
TGGGTTCTGGGCTCTCGGGCGCCGCGGGCTCGCCGGGCGGCTGCGGTGGCGCTTGCTGCTCGAGCAGAGGGCCACTTTGGGCGGCGGCCAGCGTGAGCAGGCACGTGAGGGCGAGAGTGCGGCGCATAGGCAGGGGGCCTCCTAGCACGCGTTCGATCGTGCGGTCAATCGCGGGAGCCCTTGAAAAGGCTGGCGAAACGCCCGGATTTGGCGCATGGAGTGACGGCCGTACGCGCCGGCTAGACTCCGGCCCGTCGGTTCCAACGTGACACAGAGCATTCGCGTCATCCCCCTGGGCGGTCTTGGTGAGGTCGGCATGAACTGCATGTCGATCGAAACGGGCGAGCAGCGCCTGCTCGTCGACTGTGGCGTCACCTTCCCCGACTTGCCCTTCGGCACGGACGTGATCCGCCCCGACTTCACGCATCTGCGTGAGGTGCCCTGCGATCGCACCGCGCTGTGGCTGACGCACGGCCACGAAGATCACATCGGCGCCGTGCCCTACCTGTTGCGCGAGCATCCCATGCGCGTGTACGGGCCGCCTTACGCCTTGGCCCTGGTGCGCGAGCGGCTCAACGAGCATCCGCCAGCGCGCCCGCCCGAGCTGATCGAGATCCACCCTGGCGAGCGCTACCGCATCGGCCCCTTCGAGGCTGAGCCTATCCGGGTGACGCACTCCATCGCGGATGCCACCTCGCTCGCGCTGCACACCGACGTGGGCACCATCATCCACACGGGTGACTTCAAGATCGATCGCACGCCCACGGACGGCCAACACTTCGACGCGGCGCGCTTTCGCGAGCTCGGCGACCGCGGCGTGCGCCTGCTGCTCAGCGACTCGACCAACATCGACACCGAGGGCGAAGCCGGCAGCGAAGCGCCCGTGGGCGATGTGCTCTGCGATCTCGTCCGCGCGGCCCCGGGGCGCGTCGTGGTCACGCTGTTCGCGTCGAACACCCACCGCCTGCGCGCCATGATCGAGATCGCGCGCCGCACGGGTCGCCGGCTGTGCTGGCTCGGGCGCTCGGTTCAGACCCACGCGCGGGTCTCGGTCCAGACGGGCTATCTCGATCGGGCCGACGACGTGCTCGTGACTCCGCAACAGGCCGCCGAGCTGCCGCGCGCAAGGGTGCTCATCGCCAGCACCGGCAGCCAGGCCGAGACTGCGAGCGCCCTCGCCCGCCTGTCCCGTCGCGCCCATCCCTTCCTCGCGCTCGACGGGGGCGACACGGTCATTCTCTCCTCGCGCGTGATCCCCGGCAATGAGCGCCCGGTGCTCGACGTGATGGACAAGCTCGAGCGTCTGGGCGTCGAGATCATCGACCGCCGCAGCCACGCCGGTGTGCACGTGAGCGGCCATGCGCAGCGCGACGAACAGCGCACCATGCTCGAGCTCGTGCGCCCGCGGGCCTTCATCCCGGTGCACGGCACCTATCACCATCTGCGCAAGCACGAAGCCCTGGCCCGCGCGCACGGCGTACGGAACACGCTGCTCGCTCAGAACGGTGACGTCGTCGAGCTCGACCGCGATCGCATGCGCGTGATCGATCGCGCGAGCGTCGGACGCATCCACGTGAGCCGCGGCAGAGACGTGCCCGACGAGGTGCTCAATCTCCGCATGCATCTCGCCGAATCGGGCAGCGTATCGGTGTCTTTCGTCATGGACGATCGCGGTCGACTGCTCGTGCCCCCGGATTTTCAGGCCCGAGGCGTGGTGCTTGGTGATGCAAGCACCCTGTTCGAGCAGGCGCGGGTCGTGGCGAAGCGTGCGCTGCGGCGCGCGGTCCAAGACGGCCTACTCGAGCATCTCGACGATCTGCGTGAGTCGGTGCGACGACCGTTGACGCGCTTTTTTTCAGACAGCATCGGTCAGCGCGTGGTGTGCATGGTGCTCGTGCACGTGGTGCCCGCATGAGGGCCACGCTCACCCTTTGTGCCTTCGTCCTCGTCTCATTGAGCTGCGCCACCGCGCCCGCGCCCAGCAGCGCCACGAAAGCGCGACCTTCTGCGCCCACGCCCGCACCTTCGGCCTCGAGGGAAGCGCCCGCGCCGAGCTCGGGCCTGTCGCGCGCGCCGACGGACGCCGAGCTTCGAACCATCCGTGCGCTGATGCGCGACACCGAGCGACTGCGCGGGCTTTCATTCGTCGCTCCCGTCGACGTGCGCATCCAAGACCGCACCGCCATGCGCGCTTATGTGGCTGGTGAGCTCGATGAGGCGGAGCTCGCGCGGGCGCGCACGCGCTACGTCGCCCTTGGGCTCCTGGAGCCGGAGCTCGAGATCCGCGCGTTGCTCGAGTCCCTGATGGAAGAGGAGCTCATCGGCTACTACGACCCGCGCGCAAAGCACTTGGCGGTGCGGGACGACGTCGCCCGTCGCTTCGGCACCAACGGGCCCCAGGGTGAAGACCTCGAGTGGCGCGCGACCGTGGTGCACGAGCTGGTGCACGCGCTGCAAGACCAGCACCTCGGACTCGGTGCGGCCCTGCAGCGCGATCGTACGACCGACGCGGACAATGCGTTTGGTGCTCTCGTCGAGGGGGATGCCACGCTGACCATGCTCGCCTACGTCGCCGACCTCTCCGGTGTCAGCGTCGCGACCCTCGCCCAAGATCGACGCGCGCTACGCAGCATGCTCGCGGGCGCACCCGACACACTCACGGGTGCGCTGCGTGACGCGCCGGTGATCGTGCGTGAGCCGCTCCTCTTTCGCTATCGCGAGGGCGCTGTCTTCGTCGCCGACTTGGTGCGCCTCGGTGGCTTCGCAGCCGTCGACGCCGCGCACCGCAGCCCCCCAGAGAGCACGCGCCAGATCATGGATCCCCTCGCGCGCGCGACCTTCGAGTCCATCACGCCCCTCGCTCTGCCGCCCATGCCCTCACTTGGTGCGGCGGGCTTCACGCGCCTCGACGAGGACACCCTTGGGCGCTTCGAGCTCGGGGTCTACCTCGGTCTCGGCAGCCTCGAGGGCAGGGACGCCGCGCGGGCCTGGCGCGCCGACCGCTACGTCGTCGTGGAGCGCGAGGAGCTGCTCGGCTCCGCGTGGGTGATCGCGCTGCGCGACACGCGCGCCGCGAGACGCGTCGTCAGTTTGGCGAAGCGTGCGCAGAAGGAGGTTTGCGCACGTCGAGGCATTCCCTTTCGCGCCGAGGCCCTCGGTAGTCGAGCCGTGATCCTGCGGGGCATTCCCGCCCGGGACCAGGGCCCGTTGCTCGAGGAGCTGCGCGAAGCCTTCCAACACTGAGGCCCGTGGAGTTGGTCCTGCTTTTGGCTATACCCGCGCCATGAGTCACGCCGGCCGCGTCTCCTGGGACCAATACTTCATGAACATCGCCCGCGAGGTCGCGACGCGTTCCACCTGTGCGCGCAAACACGTGGGCGCGGTGATCGTGCGCGACAAGGTCATCCTGTCGACTGGCTACAACGGCTCGATCCGCGGCCTTCCGCACTGCGACGAG
>CAYNOM010000775.1:0-3455 GCA_964398415.1 uncultured Polyangiales bacterium
CTCGAGGCGGTGCGCCAGCTCAAGGTCGAGGTCGGCTCGGACAGCGCCGTGAGCATTCACGTGACGCTCGTGCCCTGCATCGCGGCGGCGGGCGAGCTCAAGACCAAGCCCACGCAGCACTCGGTGAAGGAGCTGCTCGGGCTCGGCATTCAGCCCGAGATTCTGATCTGCCGTGTCGATCGCCCTCTCGAGCCCGATCTCAAGCGCAAGATCGCGCACTTCACCAACGTGTCCATGCAGCGCGTGATCAGCGCCGTGGACGTCGAGTGCATCTACGAGCTGCCGATCCGTTTCCACGCCGAGGGGCTCGACAATGTGATCGTCGAGGCCCTCAACATCTGGTCGCGCCAGCCCGACCTTTCCCAGTGGGAGCGCGTCGTCGACGGAATGAAGCGTCCGGGCAAGGGTCGCGTCTCGATCGCGCTCGTCGGCAAGTACGTGCACTTGCGCGATTCGTACAAATCGCTGCACGAGGCCCTGGTGCATGGTGGTCTCGCGAACGACGTGAAGGTCGACCTCAATTACGTGGATAGCGAGGAGATCACCGCCCAGAACGTGGCCGAGAAGCTCGGCCCGTTCGATGCGATCCTCGTGCCTGGCGGGTTCGGCGATCGCGGCACGGAAGGCAAGATCCAGACGATTCGCTACGCGCGGGAGCAGGGCGTGCCGTTCTTCGGCATCTGTCTAGGCATGCAGCTTTCGGTGATCGAGTTCGCGCGACACGTGTGCGGCGTGAAGGGCGCAAGCAGTGAAGAGTTCACGCCCGATGGCGACGAGCTCGTGATTCACTTGATGCCCGATCAGCTCAAGGTGAAGCAGAAGGGCGCGACGATGCGCCTCGGTGCCTACCCCTGCAAGCTCGCCACTGGCTCGATGGCTGCCGAGATCTACGGCACGGAGGACATCAGCGAGCGTCACCGCCACCGTTTCGAGGTCAACAATGCCTACCGCGAAGCGCTCGAGGGCAAGGGCTTGAGGCTCTCCGGCCTCTCTCCCGACGGACGCCTCGTCGAGGTGGTCGAGCTGCCCGGGCATCCCTACTTCCTCGGCTGTCAGTTCCACCCCGAGTTCAAGTCGAAGCCCCACGCCGCCCATCCGCTCTTCGTGCGCTTCGTGGCCGCGGGCCTCGGGCGCGCCCGCCAGCGCGGTCGCATTCGCCCTAGTGAGCCGGCCGGCGTCGTCGCCAACTGACGCCATCCCTTCGCGCGTGACGCGACGCGGCCCGGCGTGCTCGCGTCACTTCCACTGCACGTCTTTGACCTTGGCTTCATCCCTCAGATAGGCCCCGCCGGGCAGATACTCGAGCAGATCGCTGCCGCCGTAGAAGGCCGCGAGCAGCTTGGCGGTTTGCACGGTCTTCGTGATGCGCACGACGTCGGCATTGCCTGCCGGGGGCGAAAGCCAGGCCACGTGACCGTCGTCGAACATGACGAGGCTCGCGGGGCTCGGCGCTCCGCGGTAGAAGTGCACCGCGTTGTGCTTCTCCTCCGGGTTGACGAGCGCGTCGGGTGGTACGCCGAAGACGAAGGTCTCGGCGTGCATGTACTGCATCACGCCTTCGGCCTTGGGCACCATCTTTTCCTCGGCACCGCAGTTCGGTGCGACCGGCAGCGAGTCGCAGCTCTCGGCACTGATGAAGCACGGCGGCCCGCCGGCGTTCGACGGATCCCAGCCGAAGGCGAGATCGATACGCGGGTCGAGGGCTGCGGCGAAGAAGCTCACCTTGCCGCCCTTCGAGTGGCCGGTGGTCGCGATCTTGGTCGCGTCGATCTTGCTTGCAAGCTCACTCGTCTCGAGCGCCCAGGTGATCGCTTGACTGACCTCGAGCGCCTCGCGATCGTGGGATGCTGCGCCCGCGTCCGAGCGCGTGTCGACGCCCACCACGACGAAGCCGTGGCTTGCGAAGTGCTGCGCGTAGCCCGCGTACATGGAGTAGCTGGTCTGAAAGCCCGGCAGGACGATCACGAGCGGGAACGAACCCTCGGCCGCGCTGCTGCCGTCGTTGGATGGTGCGTACAGCGTGCCGCTCAGCTCCCCGGCCTCGATGCTGATCTCGTAGCCTGCCGCCGAGCGCGCCTCGGCCGTGATCGGGATCGTCACATCCTTCTCGAACACTTGGAAGCTGCCGGGCTGCGCGGGATCGACGGCACTGAGGTCGCGAGACGCCGGCAGCGGCTTCACGTCAGGGATCACCTCACCGCCCACGAATCCGAGATCGTCGTCGCAGGGCTCGGCCGCGATCGGCATGGGTGGCGTGTCGGGACCAGCGTCGGGCGCCTGCGTACCAGAGTCGGCCGCGCCACCGCTCGACCCATTCGCACCGCCTTCCGCCCCCGTGTCCCGTTCAGGCGCGGGGTTTTCCGCGCAGCCCGTTGCGCCCGTGAGGAGCGCGCACAAGATCAAAGCCAAGGGTTTCACTTTCGTTCCTCCAACTCACCAGATCAGGGTTCGGGATGTGACGGATCACTTCGTGAACACCATCACGCTAGCGTCCTTGCTCACGGCCTCGCCCTCCGGCAGGTAGCGCTCGAGGCCGCGCTTGCCCATGAAACGCGTGAGCAGCAAGGCGAGCTGCACGCGCTTCGTGAGGTCGGTGGTTGCTCCCGCACCACCCCAGTCGCCGTGGCCGGCACTGGGAAACAGCAGAAGGCTCGCAGGGGAGGGAGCACCCCGATAGAAGTGCTCGGCCCACAGGTGTCGGTCGGGGGTGACGGCCGTGTCGCGCGCGGCAAACACGAGGGTTTCCGCGCGTAGGTTGTGCAACATGCCCGGGTCTTGGAAGTTGCGGTCGGTGTCACAGCTCGGTGCCACCGGCCAGCCGTTGCAGTTTTGGCCCGTGAAGCCAGCCACGAAGCACGGTGCACCGCCACCGTTCTGAGGGTCCCATCCGATCGCGACCGAGAAGCGGTCATCGGTCGCGGCCGTGAAGAAGGCGAGCTTTCCGCCCTGGGAGTGCCCGGCGATCGCCATGCGTGTCGTGTCGAGTTTGCCCGAGAGCAGGCTCTGCTCGAAGGCCCAGCGGATCGCGCGCTCGATCTCCGCCACGTTGGCGGGATTGTTCGGGGTATCGGTGAAGCCCACGTTGGCAGGGGTCACGCCGAGCACCGCGAAGCCATGACTCACCAGGTGATCGGTGAAGTGTCGGTAGGCGCCATGTCGGGTCGAGAAGCCCGGCAACAGCACGACCAGGGGGAAGGGCCCTGCATCGAGCGAGGCGCCATCTGTGGAGGGGCCGTAGGCGGTGGCGCTGATCGTGTTGCGACTCGGATCGGGGTTGTCGAGCGTGGCGTCTTCGAGCACCACGCCCAGTGGGCCAGGGGCTAAGGGATCAGCATCGAAGCTCCCGCCGCTGCCGGGGGCGCCGAAGGTTGGGACCACGGTGCCGTTGTGGACGTCGAGGTCTTTGCCGCAGGGCTCCGTGGGGATCGGGGGGTCGTCGGGGACGGCCGGGGGCT
>CAYNOM010000776.1:0-3454 GCA_964398415.1 uncultured Polyangiales bacterium
CGCCTTGGCGACCGTGTCGTTCTTGCGAAGCACCTCGAGCAGCTTGGGCTTGGCCGCATCGGCCGCCGGCGATCCGAGGTGTGCGAGGGCCCGGGCCGCTGCGCGTCGCACGACGCCGGCTTCATCGAGCGCCTGCACCATGAGCGGTACGCTTGCCTCGTCCCGGAACGCGCCGAGATTCAACAGGATGCGCTCCTTGACGTCCTCGTGCGAGGTCTTCGCGTAGGCCTCGCGCAGGGCCGGCAGCATCTGCTCGGGGGGCAGCTTGCCGGCCTCTTCGATCGCGTCCATGCGCGTCTCGAACGAAGCGGTGCTCTGGTAGGCCCAATAGCCGAGGCCTACCGCGCCCACGATGATGGCCGTGCCCACGATGCGTCCGAAGGGCGACGTTCGACGATTGATCTTTTTGATCGTCTCGTCGTCCGTGCCGCCCACGTCCGGGAGCGGATCCTCGAAGGCGCTCAGGTCTTGGGGGCCGGTTCCGGAGGCGTTGAAGGAGTCGTTTTTGTCGTACGGGTCCATTTCGGCGCCGTTCATGAGGGTCCTCGGTGAATTGCGGCCGACCATAACCAGAGTTCGGCGTTGGCTTCAACGTCAGTGTGGGCCGCGTGAGTGTATGTCCGTGAGTGCCGTATTCCTGCTCGGTCTGGGAGAATACCCTACTGAGGCCCGGAAAACGTCATTGACCGCAGGTATTTACGCGGGTTACAAGTTTACTGTTGTTGGGGAGGATTCGATGACTAAGTCGGAGCTCATCGATGCCGTTGCGCGTAGAACCCAGATCACCAAGAGCCGCGCCGAGCTCGTGGTGAACTGCGTGTTCGATTCCATGACCGCCGCGCTCGAGCGCGGGGAGGGCATCGAGATACGCGGTTTCGGAAGTTTCACGGTGCGCGAGTACAAGCCGTACAACGGGCGCAATCCGCGTACGGGGCGTGCCGTGCCGGTGCCTGAGAAGCGGTTGCCCTTCTTCAAGGTGGGCAAGGAGCTCAAGGAGCTCGTCAACGAAGGCAAGGGCACGATCGAGACCGACGATGATCATGACGAAGATCACGACGGCGATCACGACGACGAGGGCTAGGGCCCGATATCCGGTGCCCTGCTCAGAGCGTCGCGTGTCTGAGTACTGCCTCGGCCGGGTCTTCGCCTGACTCGATGCGTTCGATCAGCTGATCGGCGGGACATTGTCCGTGCTCGAGTAGCTGTCCGAGTGCAGCGAGGTAGAGGCGCTCGTCGTGACCCTCGCGGTTCACCACGGCGAGACGCTCGAGGCCGCTCGAGGCGAGGTCGAACAAGTCCTGCGCCCACTGGAGCACGAGCTTGTCGCCGAGCCTCGCGCCGAGCCCTGACTGGGCGATCTGCGGGCGTACTGCTTCGACTTCATCGAAGCTGAGCCTCGAAGCTAGCTCGACCGCGCCGGCGCGCGCGCGATCGTCGTACAAGAGCCCCTTGGCGAGCGCGGGCAACGCGGCGACGAGGGGCCCCGGGACACTGTCCGCGCCGCGCAGCTCGAGCGTGCTCTTGAGTCGAGCTTCCGGGAACAAGCTGCCGATGTGCGTGCGGAAATCGTCGAGCGTCGCGACCGTGCCCTCGAACCCGCGACGCATGAAATCGCGGAAGGTCTGGCCCGTGTTGCGCACGACGCGTCCGCCGCGCTTCACCATGAACATCGGCACGTCGAGTGCCCACTCGACATAGCGTTCGAAGGACATGTCCGCTTCCCAGGCGAAGCGCAGAAGCCCAGTGCGATCCGGATCGGTGTTGAGCCACACCCTGGCGCGCCGCGTTCGGTCGCCGCTCAGCTTGCCCTCGAGCATGGGCGAGTTGGCAAACATCGCCGTGATGATGGGTCCCAGGGCGAGGGACACGCGCAATTTCTCGATGGCGTCCGCCTCCGACGCGTAGTCGAGGTTTGCCTGCACGGTGCTGGTGCGGCGCATCATGTCGAGACCCATGCTGCCGCGGGTGGGCAGGTACTCGCGCATCACGCCGTAACGGAGCTTCGGCACCCACGGCAGCTCGTCCTGCCGCGCGAAGGGCTGAAAACCCAGACCGAGCCAGACGATGCCGAGGGCGCGTGAGACGTCGTTGAGCTCGTCGATGTGCTGGCTGAGCTCGGCCGCGGTGTCGTGGATGCTGGTGAAGGGCGCGCCCGAGAGCTCGAGCTGACCGCCGGGTTCGAGGGTGATCGAGGCCTGACCGCGCTTGAGCGAGATGACCGGTCCGCCGTCGTACTCGCGTTCCGGAAACCACCCGTACATGTCGCTCAGGGCTTGCAGCACGGCGGCCACGCTGCGCGGCCCGTCGAAGGGCACCGGCGCACGGGTGTCCGTGAGCACACCAAACTTCTCGGCCTCCGTGCCGACTCGCCACAGATCGGGGGGAGTCAGGGCGTCGTAGTACACCGACAGAAGATCGTCGTGCGTCAACGCGGGACGTTCGACAGCTGCGTTCAGGATGGCCTCCATGCCGCTAGGTACGGCGCTCGCAACGGCCCGTTACGACGGCAGCGGCGATGTAGCCGATGGCCTTGCGGCGAACAACTCGACGGGTTCGACGGTCTGGTCGCCGTGCAGCGAGGTGGACATCCGAGGTAGGCCCCGATAAGCATGCGGCATGACGCGGGGTTCAGGCACGGGGTGGCTCGTGGTGGTGGCGGGGCTGATCGTGGCTTGCGCCGCGCCCATCGTCACGCTTTCGCCGTCGCCCCAGTCGTTCACGCCCAACGACTACGAGCGCGTGTACGAGCTATGGACCCGCGAAGCCGCGCCTTTCGACTTCGGCAGCCTGCGCAGCGTGCTGTACGCGACCGCCACGTTCGAGTCGCGTCAGTTTCGCTGGGCTTACGTGGTGCGCTACGGGCACGACTTCGGCCTCTCCACCGACGCGCGAAACGCGATGCTGCAGGCCACGCTTGCCGATGCGGAGCAGCACCACCGCTTCTTGGTGACGCTCGGAGGCACGCGCTTTCGCGAGCTCGATCTGACCACGGAGCGCGGCGCATGGCGCGTCTTGCTGGTCGACGATCGCGGGCGGCAGTCGCGGCCGGTCGAGATCCAGAAGGTGCAGCGTCCCACGCCTGCGGAGCGCAATTACTTCCCGAGCGTGGGCCCGTTTCGGCAGGCGTTTCGCCTTGTTTTTCCGGTCATTCACGAGGATGGCTATCCCACTCTGGCGCCTGAGTCGGCCTTCGCGCTCCTGCGCTTCACGGGGCCCGAGGGGCACGTCGACTTGCAGTGGGATTTCAGGCCAGACTGAGTTGGCTCGCGAGCCCGCCTTGACGAGCCCCGATCGCGCGGCGTACTGTGCCACCCCCGCCGTCGTTTTCAGCTGCAAAATTAGGCACGTCATGAACGAACAGAACGAAGCGCCCGAGGCTCCCGCCATCGCGGTCGAAGCCAAGCAGGGTGCGGCCCACCAGGGTGTCGACGCACCCAACGGTCCCACGCCCGAA
>CAYNOM010000777.1:0-578 GCA_964398415.1 uncultured Polyangiales bacterium
GGTGATCCTGGTGGAGGAAGCGCCAAGCGAACGACCAACATCGCGATCCGCCCCTCACCGGGATGATTTGCCAGCGAATACGCCCGCGTTGCCGGCTCAAGGTTTGTTGCGACGAGCTGTTGCACACCCAGCCGTTGCCAATCCTCTTGGAAGGTTTCATCGACTGGGAGCTCACCAAGCACGATGCGATAGGACGGGCAGGAAACTTGGATGAAGCTCCCGGCACGGAACTCAAAGGGGGGCCCGTCGGGAACCTCGAAGACGATTTCTTTGATGACAACGGTGAGGTTCCGCGTGGAGCGAACGCGCAACTCGAGCCCCAGATGGCGAGCAGGTCCGGCGGGCAGCGCAACCTCGAGGTCACCACGCACGGTAACTTGGCAGGAAAGCCGCATGTTTCGAGCCCGCGCGTGCGAATCGAGCAGCCCGCGTTCAATGGCAAGCGGTGCATCAAGCGTGCCCCGCACGCGTACCTGGCAAGCGCCGCAAGTACCCCTACCACCGCACACGGCTGGTATCGCACTGCCGGCGTCGATGAACGCGCCCAGGCAGCCCGTGCTGCAGAGCGAGAGCGAGGC
>CAYNOM010000777.1:588-3442 GCA_964398415.1 uncultured Polyangiales bacterium
CGCTCGCCGAAGTTGTAGAGCGCGGCCTGGCTGGCGTGGATGGGTTGGTCGCGCCCTTCGACCACGATGGTCGCTTGACCACCGACCATCACCACGGCCCGAGCCGTCAAGATGATCCCGGTGAGAAGCAGGATCATCCCGCTCATGACTGCGACAGTCATGAAGATCTCGGTCACGGCAAATGCACTCCCGAGAAGGCCATGTACGCTGTCGACATGATGCCGATCGCCACAAACACCCGGCTCCCAGAACCCGGCTCCCCGTGTTCTGCGGGTTCTATCTTCTCGCGAATGGCTGCGAGCGCGACAACGGCCAAGAACCAGCCCAGGCCGCTACCCACGGCGAACACCGAGCTCTCTACGAACGTGTAGTTGCGATTGACCATGAAGAGCGACCCGCCGAGAACGGCGCAGTTGACTGTGATGAGCGGTAAGAACACACCAAGTCCCTTTGCCAGCGCGCGGAAATAGCGATCGAGCACCATCTCGAGCACCTGGACCGTCGCGGCGATGAGGCCGATAAAGCAGATAAGCGAAAGATGACTCAGGTCAAGATCGGCCATCCCCGCCCAGGACCAGGCGCCCGGTGACAACAAGAAGCGAAAGACGAGGTGGTTGAGAGGCACCGTGACCGCCATGACGACCACGATGGCGGTACCCAAACCCACGGCCGTCGATACGCGTCGCGAACCGCCAAGCATCGTGCAGATGCCCAGAAAGAACGCCAGCGCCAGGTTCTCGACGAATACCTCGTTTAGAAACAAGTTCGTCATCGCTTTCCCTCCGTGCGAGAAGCCGTTGGTTGTATGGCGCGCTCTGCAGATACCTGGCGCAGGAGGCGCGAAAGGCCGATGAAGCCCGCAATGAGAAAGAACCCCGCAGGCGGTAGCGCAAAGATTTCTAGCGGCTGAAACCAGCCTCCGTCCTTGGTCAGCGGGAGCATCTGGTGGCCCAAGATCGAGCCGCGGGCAAGAAGCTCGCGAACCCCACCGACCGTTGCGAGGAGAATGGAGTAGCCCAGTCCGTTGCCCAGACCGTCGGCAATGCTCTCGCGGACGTTATGACTCATGGCGAAGGCCTCTGCGCGTCCAAGAATGATGCAGTTGGTGATGATCAAGCTCACGAAGATCGACAGTTGCTCGCTTATGGTCGGTGCAAACGCGGCGAGAGCCTCGTCAGTGACAATGACGAGGGACGCGACGATCGTGACCTGCAGTACCAAGCGTGTGGCGTGCGGGATGACCCGACGCAGCAGGCTGATGAGGGCGTTCGAACAAACGAGGACGCAGGTCAGCGCTGCACCCATGACCAGCGCGGTATCCAGAGACTTGGTCACGGCTAGGGCAGAACAGATGCCGAGTAGCTGCACCGAGACAGGGTTCTCCGAGAGAAGTGGACGAATGACGGTGGCAGCCAAGCGTTTCATCGCAACCCCCCATCGTGGAGCCTAGCCAGGAACGGACCAAAGCCATCGTCGCCAAGCCAGAAGCGAACCATATTCCCCACTCCTTGACTGCTCTGAGTGGCCCCGCTAATGGCGTCCACGCGAAAGGGCGCTTCATCGGGGCCAGGCGGGTTGGTCTCACCCTCAGCGACGTGAAACCTGAGGTGTCCTTGTGCGTCTCTGAGTTGCTTACCGGTCCATCGCTGCGTCCAACGCGGCTCGGTGATCTCGCTACCGATTCCCGGGGTCTCGTCGTGTTCGCTGATGACGAGGCCGACAATGGTGTTGGCGTCGCTCGCCAGCGCGATTGAACCACGAATCACGGATGCGTAGCCGCGCCCGTAGATTGGTAAGATGATGGCCTGGGGGGTGCGATCCCGCCAGACGACAGTGACGACCGCGTGATGTGCCTGGCGCTGGATCCTCGCAAGATCTCTTTCGGGTGCAATCGCTCGACTTGTGGTGGGGTCGCGGGCGGCCGCCAACGGGTCGAATCCCGCTGGGTCGATGTCTGTGACGAAATCACCGCTGCGCAGGTCGACGACCTGCTCTTCAAGCGACGCGCTTGTCAGGTCTCCCATCAGCCCACGCAGTTCGGGCTGCCTTCCTAAGATATCGGCGATCTGAGCATTGCGAGCGACCCGACGGTTCTCGGCCTGGATGGGTCGCAGTACCACGGTGGCGGTTGACACAAGCAACGAACACGCAAGACAGATAACCAGCGACATAAACAGGGTCTTGAGCGGTGAATCCGTGTTTCGAAAAGTGCCAGCATCCGCAGCATCCGCAGCATCCGCGGCTGCTGTCGTAACTGTTTCGTCACCGACCACTCTCATGCCTCCACCCCCAACCGCTTCGCGCCGCCAGCCACCGCCGCATGGTCGAATAGAGGAGCAAAGATGCTCGCAATCAGGATGGCGGACATGGTTCCGTCCGGGCTTGCTGTGTTGGCGAGGCGCAGCAAGATGATGAGGAATCCGATGAGCATACCGTGTGCCCACCGACCTGCGTTGCTGGCGGGTGAGGAGTGCGGATCGGTTGCCAAGAAAATCACGCCAAAGAGCACGCTACCCAGTATCAGATGCGAAGAGAGCGGAAGGTCCGGAGCTCCCAAGCCCGCGCGCCCGAGCAAGCCAAGGCCGAGGGCCATGCCCATTGGAACAGAGAGCAGAATGCGCCACGGGATACATCCGAGCGCAACAAGCCCAAGGGCGCATAGCAGGCAAACGACACCCGATGACGCTCCTATCGCACCGCCTTGTGACAATAACCACAACTCATTCAACGGAACGATGGTCTCGTATGCACGCTGTAACCACAGCGACGTTGTGCCAAATGATTGCGGACAAGTCAGAGCGAGGAAGACATGGGAAAGGACGGCTGGGTGGACGACGCTCCGCTAGAGATTTCC
>CAYNOM010000778.1:0-2705 GCA_964398415.1 uncultured Polyangiales bacterium
CAAGAAGAGAATGAGCCAAGAAGAAAGACTGCGCATCGCCGCAGTATCAACACCCCTTGGTCGAGTCGGTCGTGAGCAAACACACGTGCATCGAACAAGGCAAAACAAAGCCCCGAAGCGCTGGGCTCCGGGGCAAGTTTCGTGCAGCTCCGCAAAAATGAGGAACTCAGCTCGAGAGCTGTCGAAAGCGGCTATGAGCCATTTTCCGACGGCTCTTCACTTGGCGTTCTTGAGATTGCCGGCAGCGAACTCCCAATTGGCGAGGCTGTCGACGATGGTCTCGACGAACTTCTGACGCGCGTTGCGGTAGTCGATGTAGTAGGCGTGCTCCCAGACGTCGACCGTGAACAGCGCGGTCTGGCCGTGCTTCATCGGCAGATCGGCGTTCGACATGCTCGTGATCTTGAGCGTGCCGCCCTCGCTGACGAGCCACGCCCAGCCGGAGCCGAACTGCTTCACCGCCGCCTGCACGAACTGCTCGCGGAACTTTTCGAAGCCGCCAAAGTCGCGGTCGATGGCCTGGCCCAGATCGCCCGTGGGCCTTCCGCCGCCGCTCGGCTTCATGCAGTTCCAAAAGAAGGTGTGGTTCCAGACCTGAGCCGCGTTGTTGAACAGCGGGCCGCTCGCCTTGAGGATGATGTCCTCGAGGGACTTCTTCTCCTCGTCTGTGCCCTTGATCGCGGCGTTCAGGTTCGTGACGTACGCCTGGTGATGCTTGCCGTAGTGATACTCGAAGGTCTCGACGCTCATGTGCGGCGCCAGGGCATCCTTCGCATACGGAAGCTGGGGAAGTTCGAAAGCCATGTTCACACCCTCTTGTTGTGTTGAGCCGCTGAATGGATCCGCACGCCGAAACCCCCTTCCGGCGTGGGCCCGAAATATCCCGTGGGCTGGGTCGCGGCGCAAAGGCTTTCGTTACGAACGAAGCTCGAGAGCTGTCGCGAGGTGAGCTCAGAGCAGCTCGCCGGGGCCATCGGGTTCGTCGATGCCCGCGAGCTTCTTCGCCATCGTTTTCTTTTCGTCGAGCTTCATCTGACGCTGAATCTGGATGCGCTGGGCCTGCGGTGAGCCCGCGCCGTGCATCGATTCGGTCAGGTAACCGACGGCGTTGCGCCCGAGCGTCATGTTCTCGATCAAGCGCAGCATGCGCACGCGATCTTCGGTGTCGACGTCGGCCTTGCCCTTGAGAAACTTCTTGAGCAACGGCCCTGTCTCGGGATGCTCGAGGTCTTTTTCGCTCGGCAGCGTCACCACCAGGCCCCCCGCGAGATCCTGGGCGAGGCGCGAGATCTCATAAGGGAAGCGCGTCACGTTGTGCTTGCACACGTTGGAGAGCATCGCGTCGTTGATGAAAGCCCCGCTCGGAAGTTGTTTGGCCTCGTGGCTCGAGGCGATGCCCGCCGAGTAGATCGTCTCGTTCAGGTGCGTCATCTCCACGAGCTTGTCGCGAATGTGCGACACGTTGGCGACGCCGTTCATCTCGGCGATGGCCCCGGCCGCACCGATCATCACGTCGCCGAGGCCGGTCTTGCAGACGTAGCTCGCGCGATGGTAGGCCGTGAAGCGCTCGACGAGCTCGGAGGCAAACTCGACCTCGCCGTCCATGAAGATGCGCTCGTTCGGGATGAACACGTCCTCGAACAGGATCATCGCCTCCTGGCCACCATACTTGCAGTTCCCAGCATCGATCGTGCCACCCTCCATGCTGCGCGTGTCGCAGCTCTGGCGCCCATAGACGTAGGTGATGCCCGGGGCGGTGGCTGGGATCATGCCCACGATGGCGTAGTCACGATTGCGCTCGTCGAGCCGCATCGTCGGCATCACGCAGATGAAGTGCGAGTTGATGCCGCCCGTGGTGTGGCTCTTGGCACCGCGCACCCACACCCCCTCGGCGCTGCGCTTGACGACGTGCAAAAAGAGATCGGGGTCGGCCTGATCGACGGGAGACAGCGATCGATCGCCCTTGGGGTCGGTCATCGCGGCCGCGATGATCACGTTCTTCGCCTGGGCTTGCTTCAAGAACGCGAGGTAGCGAGCGTGGTAGCCCGTGCCATGCTTTTGATCGATGTCGTAGGTGACCGAGTGCATCACGCTGACGGTGTCGAGGCCTGCACAGCGCTGAAAGCACGTGCCGGTGATCTGCCCGAGCCGCCGCTGCATGCGGTTCTTCAGCACGAGGTCCTGGGGGCTCTCGGGGATGTGCAAGAAGCGATTGACGCGCAGGCCCGAGATCGACGACTGCGCCGTCGCGAGCTCGGGGGCGTCCTCGGCCAGCTTGTAGGTGGCCGCGAGGGCGTTGATCGACGGCCGAATCATCGGGTGATCGACCGGCTCTTTCACGATCTCCCCGAACAGGTGCACCTTGAGCGCGCGGCCACGCAGGCTCGCGATGTAGTCGTCTGCGGTCCTGATCGCGGGGATCTGGGCCCACGGGTCGCGCTCCTGGGACGGCTCGTTGGACCTCGAAACGCTCTGCATGGTCATGTGTCCCCCTTGGTACAGCTCCCCGCTATAACACGTTCTACCCAGCCCCCGCATCGCCCAAGGCGGCATCGCCCAGCCCCGCGTCCTCGAGTGAGGCATCGCCGAGGCCCGCATCCATCCCTGCGTCGCGCCCGGCGTCGCTGCCCGCGTCGGAACCTGCGTCCATCATCAAGCGGCCCCCGTCACGCTCGGGCGGGGCAGGCGTGAACACGCCCGCCTCG
>CAYNOM010000778.1:2715-3433 GCA_964398415.1 uncultured Polyangiales bacterium
TCGGGAGTCATGAACACAGGCGCGGGGATCTTGTCCCGGTCGAAGCTGGCGATGATCTCACAGCCTGGGAGGGCCGAGAGGGCGAGGACGACGACGGCGGTGCGGAGGTGGGGCATCGAAGAGTCAAAACATACACGCCGCCGCGGGCTCGAACCAGCGGGCGGCGCGCAACGCAGTAGCAGTCGCGCTCATCCTCGCTCAAAGTGACCAGCGCGCTCTGCGGTCAGGGAACTGTGATCGCACCCATGAGCGTCACCGTCGTAGCGTCCGTGTTGGTCACCGTCAGATCGAGCGCCACCCCGGTCGCGGTGCCGTTTGGAATGGTCCCGGACATCTGGGTGCTCGAGTCCACGGTGGCGGTGGGATCCGCGACACCGCCGATGGTCACCGTCGCCCCAGCGCGAAAGTTGGTGCCGGTGATGCTCCACGGACTCCCAGCGGGGGCAATGCCACCGATCGGCGCATCCAGGGAAGTGATGGTCGGTGGAGCCGGCACGGTAAACGCTCCGACGGATGTTACCGAGGTGGTGTCGGCGTTGGTCACCACCACGTTGTGCGCCCCGGGCAAAAGCCCCGCCGGGACGGTGGCGGTGATCGACGTGGCCGACGCGACGTTGACCCCGGTGGCTGCGATGCCACCGACCGTGACACTGGCCCCCGACCTGAAGTTGGTGCCGGTGATCGTGATCCCGGTGCCGACCGGCCCGGTGCTTGGTGC
>CAYNOM010000779.1:0-3429 GCA_964398415.1 uncultured Polyangiales bacterium
CTAGCTCGTTTCGGTTCCCCACGCGTGCAAGGTAACCACGGTTTCGGCGCCCGAAGGTGGATTGTGCGCCTTCTTCCCACCCTGACGCTGCCGGGACGCATTGGACCACCCTTGTTTGAGGGATGGTGTTGCGGCTCAGATCGCGGTGTTGTCGTAGAGCCGCACGGCCTTCGGGTGGTACGTCTCGGGCTTCCACATGCCCTTGAGCGGGTAGGCGGGGCCGATCTCGGGGCGCTCGGCGAGCAGGTCGCGCAGGGCCTTGTCGCGGTCCTCGTCCGTATAGGGGCGCACGTCGGCGCACCACTCGACGCTGTTGCCGTTGGGGTCGCGCGTGTAGATCGATTGCACGAAAGCGTGATCGACCTTCATCACGTCCGTGCCCCAGGCGAGCCAGCGCTCGCCGAGCGCGCGTAGCTCCTCGAGCTTGGCGTCGAAGGCGAGGTGGTTGACCCACCAGGGCAAGCCCACACCGGTGGACATGCCCGCCTTCCAGTCGTCGCCGATGCGCGGGTCGTGCAGGTCCCAGAACGCGATCTGACCGCCGCCGGGGATCTCGTAGAAGACGTGCTTGGCCCAGCCGCCTGGGTGGTCGGTCGGCGCCACGACGGTCTTGGCGAGGCGAAAGCCCATCGCGTTCGTGTAGAAATCGTGGGTCGCCAGCATGTCCTTCGTGGCGAGCGCGATGTGATGGACGGCCATGGGCCACCTTCCCCGATGAGTGGACGTAGAGCCGATTCTAACCAAACGGTGAATAGGAGCCAAGCCTGGCGAAACGCACCGAGATCGCGAGCCTTCGGCGGGCGCGGGCGGAGCCAGGGTGGAGGCCCGGACCGCAGATTTTCGAGCTTCGCAGGGGTAGCTATGCGACCCTGGTGAAACTAGGCCCAGTCACGGCATGACGAAGTCCATCAAGGCCCTGTTTGACGTCAAGAGAGGAGAGCTCGCGCCGACGTTGCTCATGTCGGCGTACTTCTTTCTCGTCATCACGAGCTTCTGGATTCTGAAGCCGATCAAGAAGTCGTTGTTTCTGCGCTTCTACCAGGCGGCCCCGCTCGAGTTGCTCGGCATGACGTTCGAGGGGGCGCGCGCAGAGCAGCTCGCGAAGCTGCTGAACATGCTCGTGGCCGTCGTGGCGGCCACGTTGTTCATCCAGCTTTCCGCGCGCTTTCGACGGGAGCGCCTCATCTATGCCTTTTCGGCGCTCATGCTCGGGGCTTTCGTCTGGTTTGCGCGCGCCATCGCTGCCCCTGACGAGCTTACGGTGTGGGGCTTTTACCTGTTCGGCGATCTGTTCAACATGCTGATGGTGGCGAGCTTCTTCGCCTTCCAGAACGATATCGCCTCGCCCGATCTCGCGCGACGCACCTACGGCGTCGTGGTCTTGGGCGGAGTGCTCGGCGGGGTCTTTGGCTCGACGTTCTTGCGTGTCCACATTCGCGACTTTGCGACCTCGAGCTGGGTGTGGATGTGCTTCTTCGCCACGCTCGCGATGGTGGTGATCGCGGGGCTCGTGGCGCGTCTGAGGCGCTCGATGCCCCTCGAGCGCGCGGAGGACGCCTCGCCCGTGTTCTCGCGTTTCGACACCCAGGCTGGCATCGCGGGCGCGCGGGTCGTGTCGCGGTCACCGTACCTCTTGTCGATCGTGGCGCTCGTGGCGATCTACGAGGTGGTGAGCTCCGTGCTCGACTTTCAGTTCAGCGCCACGACCACACATTTTCTCAGCGGCAACGCGATCGACCAGCACCTCGCCACGGTGTTCATGATCACGAACTGGGCCTCCTTGGCGATCCAAATTCTCGCGACGAGCTGGGTGATGCGAAAGCTCGGGGTAGGGGCAGCGCTCAGCGTGTTGCCACTGATGGTGCTCGCCGTTTCGGGGGGCTTCGTGCTGCTTCCAGGCCTGTGGGTCGGCAGCTTTCTCAGCATCGTCGACAATGCGCTGAACTACTCGATGAACCAGTCGGCGCGCGAGTCGCTCTACGTGCCCACCTCCCCGCGCGAGAAGTATCAGGCGAAGGCCTTCATCGACGTGTTCGTGCAGCGCAGCGCCAAGGCCGTGGGCCTCGTGTTGATTCTGGGCCTCGACGGCATGGTGTCGGACAACTTCGTATTCATTCGTTTGCTCAGCGTGCTCGTGCTGATCCTCGGCGCCGTGTGGCTGTGGCACGCACGCTCTGCGGGAAATCGCTTCGACGCGATGTCCGAGGCCCCTGCCGAGTAGCGAGCGACCCCGGCCCCACCCACCGAGCTGCGGCCCGCTCACTTCTTCGGGTTGACGCTGAGCATCACGTTCAGCGCGATCTCGTCGGACACTTTGAGACGCACCACCTGGGGGACAGAGATCTTGTAGTGGGTCAGGTTGACCTTGAAGCTCGACTTCACGGTCACCTTGCCATCGGCGGAATAGCGCACCGTCGCCTTGGCCGTCTCGTCGCGCGTCACGCCGTGCATCGAGAGCTTGCCCTTGACCGTGACCTCGACGGCCTTGCCGGGTACGAGCGCCTTCTCTCCCTCGACCTTGCTGATCTGGAACTTGATCTTCGGGTACTTCTTGGCGTCGAGCCAGTCTGGACCCTTGAGGTGCTCATCGCGCAGGTCGACGTTGGTGTTGATGCTGTTCACGTCGAGCTCGATCGTGCCCTTGGCTTGGTCGATGGCGGCCGGATCGAGCTCGAGATCGCCTGCCATCGCGCGCCCGACACCCGTGATCTTTTCGAGGGGCGCATCGGAGACGAACTGCACACGACTCTCGTCGCTCTTCTCTACCGCATACTTGGCCTTCGAGGCAGCCTGGGCCGCTTGCAGTGTGCCGAGGGCTCCACAGCTGAGGGTGAGCGCGCAGAGGGTGTGAATCATACGTCGAGACATGGCTAGCTCCTTGTACGGTTTGGATGGGATCAGACGCCGTCGATGGACACGATTGCGTTCGTGGAAAGGCCGCGATTACTGCGCGAGCCAGGCGAGCATGCAGGCCTGCTCGTCGTCGCTGAGGGTGCCGCCGTAGGGCATGCGCGCGCCGCAGGGAGGCGCGTCGGTCACCTTGAGGTAGATGAGGCTGTTCTCCGGATTCTCTGTGTCGACCTGCAGGTGGTCGGGGCACGCCGCGCTACCGGGAGTGTCGGCCAGGCGAGCCCGTAGGCCCTCGCTCGCGAGATCGAGATTCGCGGCCTTGCTCGACGCGTCGTGGCAGCCCGCGCTGGCGCAGCGCGCGGCCATGAGCTGGGGGAAGTCACAACCACCCGCATCGGCCGTTGCCCTGCCTTCGAGACCCGCGTCGGAGTCGGCCGCAGCGACGGCAGTACCGTATCCGGTCTCGAAGCGCTCCGGGTTCTCGAGGTTGCCCGCACAGGCGCCCAGCAGAGCCCCGGCAAAGCATGCCAGTAACCGAGTGTTGTTCTTCATCGCGTGATGCTCCCGAGAGATCAAAGT
>CAYNOM010000780.1:0-3429 GCA_964398415.1 uncultured Polyangiales bacterium
GCAACTCCAAGCGCCGGAGCAGCGAGTCGTTCGGCACGACGCGCGCTGCGCATCGTCGGATGGTAGCACGCTTCACCATCCCCGCGAGCTTCGCGACGAGTTGACAGTGCCCGTCCATACACTACGTCGCCGGCCATGGACGCCCTCACGGAACAGCCTGCTCTCGAGGCCGAGCAGATGCTGATCGGCCTTGCCCGCAGGCGCTTCGGCCACATCGAGCCACAACTCATCGCGCGACATGTCCTCTCGGTAACGGCCGATACCGACTGGCCAGTGCGACGCGCGGCGGTCGAAGCCCTGGCGAGACGCTACGCTTTCGCCACCCGCGACGGACTCGAAGTCACGTCGCGCCCTCGCGGAGGCGTACTCGGCGCCTATGGCACGGGAAGCGCTGGCAAGCGCGGTCGCCGCGAGCCGCGTCCCTACCAGACGACGCTGATCTCGGTCGAGCCCCTGTCGACGAGCTGCTCCTGCGCGGACTTCGTTCGCAGCTCACTCGGGCTGTGCAAGCACGGGCTCAGCGTGCTCGCGGCCTTGGCCGAGTCCGGCAAGCTCGGATCGGCGACGCGTGAAAGGCCCGAGGGCGACAAGAGGGCGCGCCTCTGCTGGAGCTTCGCGCAGCCCCTGCGCGGTAGCGACTCACGCCTCACGCGCCTCGGCTACACCCACGCGGGCCGCGCCCAACCGCCCGCGGGCCTCGAGCGTGGACAGCCTCCCGCGAAGTTGCTTGCAGATCCAGCGAAGACCCACGCGCTCATCGTCGACCTCGAGCGACGCATCGCGCGGGGTACGCTCGACGCCGAGCCCGCCGTGATCACGCTGCTCGCCGAAGAAAAGGCGCGCGCCGCGCGGCTGCTCGCCCTCGGAGACGCGCGCGAGCCCATGAAGCAGCTCGCATCGCTAGGCCGCAAGCTCTACCCCTATCAACGCGAGGGCGTGAAGCGCTTCTTCGAGACGGGCAGGCTGCTCCTCGCCGACGACATGGGTCTCGGCAAGACGACCCAAGCCATCGCCGCGTGTCACGGCTTGTTCGAGACGGGCCGCGTCCGCCGCGGGCTGTTGATCGTGCCCGCTGCGCTCAAGCCGCAGTGGAAGCGCGAGTGGGAGGCCACCACGCACGTGCCCGTGACGCTCGTCGACGGCTCACCGGAGGAGCGCGCGCGCACCTACGCCAACACCAAGGCTGGCTTTCTGATCATTGGCTACGAGCAGCTGCTGCGGGATTTCGAGCGCGTGCAGCGCTACTCTCCCGAGCTCGTGGTGCTCGACGAGGCGCAGCGCATCAAGAACTGGGCGACCAAGTCGGCGGCCTACGTCAAGGCCCTCACGCCGACCTATCGGCTCGTGCTCACGGGCACGCCTATGGAGAACCGCTTCGACGAGCTCGCATCGATCATGGACTTCGTGGACGACCTCGCCCTCGAGCCCAAGTGGCGGCTCGTGCCGTTTCATCAGGTGCAATCGGGAAACGGAGGCAAGGGCGTGGGCGGCGCCCGCAACCTCGACGTGCTGCGCCAGCGCCTCGCCGGCTCGATGCTGCGCAGGGTGCGTCAGGACGTGCTCGACCAGCTTCCGTCGCGTACCGATACGCGCGTGCCGGTGGAGCTGACGGGACCCCAGCGCGACGCCCACGACGAGCTCTTGCAGCCCATCGCGGCGCTCACTTCCAAGGCCGAGCGGCGCCCGCTCACCCAAGCGGAATTCCTGCGCCTCATGCAGCTGCTCACCACGCAGCGCATGCTGTGCAACGGCCTGGCCCAGCTCCACTTCGAGAGCGAGTGGCCCCTGTGCCAGACCACCCAGGCCACGCCCGAGCGGCTCGAGAGCATGTTCACGCCCAAGCTCGGCGTGCTGCGTGGGCTGCTCGATCAAGTGGTCGTGGCGCAGCGCCGAAAGGTCGTCATCTTCAGTCAGTGGCGAGCCATGCTCAGGCTCTCCGAGTGGGCGGTTCGCGATCTGCTCGAGGGCGCGGGGCTGAGATCGGTCTTCTTCACGGGCGCCGAGTCGCACAAGCAGCGCGAGCGCGCCATCATCGACTTCCATGATGATCCACGCGTCGCCGTCATGTTCCTGAGCGACGCGGGCGGCGTAGGGCTGAACCTGCAGCGCGCGGCGAGCGCTTGCATCAACCTGGAGCTGCCGTGGAATCCGGCCGTGCTCGAGCAGCGCATCGGGCGCATCTATCGCTTGGGCCAGACGTTGCCCATCGACGTGTACAACCTCGTCAGCGAAGAGGGCATCGAGTCGCGCATCGCCACGCTGCTCGGCCAGAAGAAGGCCGTCTTCTCGGCGCTGTTCGACGGTCAGAGCGAGCAGGTGCTGTTCGACGGACAGACCACGTTCCTGGAGGGAGTGCGGAAGCTCGTCGACACCCCGGTGGTACCCAGCGCCGCTCCCCTCGAGGGCAGCGCGGCAGACGACGCCCTGCAGGATCTACCGAGCGCGCCGAACACAGCCGGAGAGGAGCCATCCTCCGCGCCCATCGCAGCTCCGATCGCGGAAGGATCTCTCCCAGTGACCGCAGCGGGGCTCAAGGTGGCGCGCCTCGCCGATGGCGGGCTGCGCATCGACGCTCCCGCTGAGCTCGCGCTGCCCCTCGCGAGCCTGCTCGAGTCGCTCGCACAGTCGCTGCGCGCGGCGACCGACCCGCGGGCCGTCTCCCCATGAGCACAGGCGCGCGTGCGGCCCTCGCCGAGGCGAGCCAGTTGTTTCGCTACGTGACGACCGATCGCGCGCCGCTCTACTGCGCGATCATGGAGGTGTTTGGCGCCGCGAAGCGGCAGTTTCGCCTGCACCTGAGCCCCGACGAGGTGCGCGCCGAGGCGCTTTGGCCAGGTGACGAGGTCCCGCCCCTCGAGCAGGTGCAGCAAGCCCTCTCCCAGCTCACCGAATGGGGCAACCTGCTCGCGCAGCCCGACACGACGCGGGTGTCTTCGGTCGAGGACTTCTACCGCGCACGCTTCGTCTACCGGCTCTCGTCAGGAGGCGAGGCCGTAGAGGCGGCGATGGTGACCTTCGTCGAGACCTTCGCGCGCCGCGCCGAGCTCCAGAGCGTCGCCCTCGAAGACATCCTCGCGCGCCTCGCGACCTTGCTCGAGCTGTCGCAAGCGAGCGAGCTCGACGTGGTGAAGGTGCACGAGGCGCTGCGCGATCTGCGCGCGGTGTTCGTGTCGCTCGTGGACAACGCCCAGGCGTTCATGGCCAGCGTGGCGCGCTCCATCGAGCTGTCGCGCTCCGATGCCGGCGCGCTCATGACGTACAAGGGTCGTCTCATCGACTACCTCGAGCGCTTCATCGGCGATCTGATCGCGCGTTCGGGCTCTATCGCCGAGCACCTGATCGATCTGTCGCCCCGTGTCGACGGGCTGCTACACGCAGCCGCGCAGCGTGAGGCGCGCGACGCAGCGCCAGGCGATGAACCGACTCCCA
>CAYNOM010000781.1:0-3414 GCA_964398415.1 uncultured Polyangiales bacterium
CGAAGGCCTCCCGCAGCTCGGGCGTAAAGCCCTCCACCCCGTACGCGCTCGTCACGTTCCGAAGCCCGGCACACCAAAACGTCAGCGCATCCAACAATGCCTCACACAGGATGATCTCCTTCTCCGCGGCAAGCGCCCCGCGATTGAACACGCCCCGGTGCGGGCCGGGCAGGTACAGATGCAGCGGCGTGCCGGGACGCAAGTCGCTCCGGATCTTGCGGCCGTACATGCCCACCACCGCACCGTGTTCGTCGAAGAGCGGGATCGTCACCGACCCCGTGAAATGCTCGTGCCCGCTCTCACGCATCACACCGAGCCGTTGAAGCTGGCTGCGTTGCGCTGCTCCAGACAGCAGCACCTTGCGCGGCAGCCGATAGCAGAGCGTCCGGTTCGCGTACCCGAGCTGAAAGTGCGAGAGCATCTCGGCGTGCTCGAGACCACGGCTCGAGAGATACGCGAGCGCCTCGGGGCTCTCCTTCAGCGTCGCGTGGTAGTAGTCAGACACCCGGCGCAGCATCACCCCGTCAGGCTCCTCGCCCTCGCCGCCGTCACCACCCCCCAGCCCTCCGAGCTTCGGACCCAGCTTCGCCACGCGTTTCGGCCGCTCCGTGCTCGACTCGCTTGGACCAGCAACTAAAGAGGGGTGCTCCTTGCGCAGAAGCTCCACCGCCAGGCGAAACGAGCACCGCTCCGACCGCATCACCCAGTCGATCACCGTCCCGCCTGCCTGGCACGCACCCAGGCAGTGCCACACGTTCTTGCTCGCGCTGATCACCAGCGACGGCTCCCGGTCCTCGTGAAACGGGCACAGCCCCAACAGGTTGTCCCCGCTCTTCTTCAGCTGGATCCCGCGCGCCTCCGCCAGCCGTGCCAGCGAAACCTCCGACTTCAGCCGCTCAAGCTCCTCATCTGCGATCCTCGCCATCGGAAGCACCTCTCTTGACAGGCACCAGTCAAGAGTCTAATTGGCTATTTATTGATTAGCCGTCAAGCTATATTCACGCAGGTGGCAAAAACAGGGGGTCTATAGTGCCTGCTCTCTTCCCGGTGGTGTTCGACATGGGATTCGCGGAGCGGCTCGCCAAAATTCGAAAACAGAAGCAGCTAACTCAGGGCCAGCTCGCTGAGCTGATCGGCGGACACGTCATCCAGATAAACCGATACGAGAATGGAAAGGCTCAGCCCACCCTCGACGGCTTCAAGAAGATCGTCGTCGCCCTTGGGGTGCACGCCGACGACCTGCTCTTCGATGAAGGCGAGCGCGGGCCCGATCAGGACTTCGCTCTCGAGTTCGAAGCCCTCTCGCGCTTTGGCGATGACGACAAGCGAATGGTCAAGGCTGTCCTCAAAGGCCTCATCCTCAAACACGAAGCGGAGCGCTGGACGCTCCCCGAGACCCCACAAGCCAAGGTGCTCCCCCAGCCCAAGACGACGCTGCCAGACAGGCGGCACAAGGCCAAGAGAGCAGCTCGCTGACCCAACGCCCGTCACGACCCTTGCAGTACCTCTCCGCAATCAACCACGGACAAGGGTCGCGCCGGGCTGCGTCTCTTGACCCCTCGCCGCTGGACTCCGTCCGGGCACCGACACGCGCATCGCACGACCCGCTGATCCCCGCGCCACCACGCCCACGCGCCGCAAGTGCGCCCCGGCCGGCCCATCGCAGAACAGGGCCGTTCTGCGACAGGCCCCGGCGCGGCGAGTGAGCACAACGCACGAAACCCGCCGGGGTTCCCGGCCGGACCTTGACATAACTTGTTATGTCAACTTGCGGCGCGTGCGCGTGCGGCACCCTCTTCGCTGGCGCCGGCCACCTTCGTTGCAAGCCCAAGTACACGCATCCGCGCGGCACGCGGCGTGCTCGAGTGAGCTCTTCAAATCACGTCTGCACGCCCCGCGCCGCGCCCCGGGAGGGCGCAAGTGCAACAATCGAGGGCCGTTGTCGTACGCTCTCCTACGCGCGCAGAAGCGATAGGAGCGTAGTTGCGACCGGCACCGTAGATGACTCAAGCATGGCGATTGCGGTGCGCCCTCGCTCGTCAGGTTGGTTGGGGTCGGCGCCGGCCACAAGAAGTCGGGATGTGATCCGCATCAAGGCCGCGTCGTCTTCCGGAGTGCTCGTGCCCTGGACGTAGCCGTCGAGAATTGCATCGACAGCAGCATGCAGCGGTGTCCATCCACCAAAAGATGGTGCGTTCGGGTTAGCCCCCAAGGCCAACAACAGGTCGACCATCGCCGGTCGACCACCCTCGATGGCCGCTGTTAGAGCGGTCTGGCCGACCTCATCTACCCCATCGATTGTTCCGCCTTGGGCTGCGTAGCTGCGGACTTTCTCCAGGTCACCGGAGAACGATGCTGCCGTGAGAATCTGCATCTGAGTGTTCATTCCGACACTTCCGGTTGTGGCCGCGGGGGTTCTGCTGATGGGTACGGGCCCTTCAGCGGTCCTGGGATCGCGTTCTCGACCTCCACATTGATATTCGGAAACTTGGCCCGGAACTGATCTACGACGCCGGAGCAGCTTCCGCACATTGGCCGCTCCGTCAGCAGACGAACGTTCCCCGTCGCTTCATGCGAAACTCCCGCCTCTTCCAGAACCCGTGTGAGCTCCTCGAGGACCTTTGCTTCGGAGTCCAGAGCGCGACTGTGGCCAATCTCGGAGGTCTCAAAGCGTGGCTCCTTGGGTGCCGGCGCCATCCCTGGACGAGGGGCTTCGCCGCTTGCCGCCACCACGTTGCCGTTCAAATCGCCCACATCGAACTTCGCCTCGGCTATGTTTCGGTTCTTGCCAATTCGAAACTCGGAGCGGATTTCTGCGATGCGCTCCACCGGCGACGGCTGTCGCATGACCGGTGAATCGCCCTTCCGAGATGCGCCCGGTCCTACAAGCAACCCCACGGTCAGCATCGTTGCGACAACCCGCGCGGCGTCTGCCTTATCAGAAGGCCCCTCCGTACCTGGCGGGGTACTGTCGCCCTTGATCTGGAACACCGAGTAGAGGAGTAAGGCGGCCCCAACGATCGGCGCGGCCTCAATCGCAAGCGACAGTGCCACACCCTCAAGGACGCCCTGAGCCGCCCCTTGGGCGACGGGACTCTCCCTGTAGCGAGAACGCTCAATGGCCCGGTCCGCAGCAGCGGCGTTGCCGGCGAACATGTGAACGTAGCCGCTCTCGGCGCACGCCTTCGGCGTGCTGCAGAGCCCCAACGGGTCCCGAGCCTGCAGCAAATTCCCACTCACGTAGTGGTACGAATTCCCCGCCTCGCCCCCGCCGGCCGCATGCACGCTCAGCGGATCCGGCGTCGCCCACCGCCCAATGCGTGGAATCAGGTATCTGTGTCCGAAGTAGACGAGTCCGACCTCTTCATCGGCCTCCTTGCCCGTGAAGCCCACGGGCTCGAGCGGAACGCTTGC
>CAYNOM010000782.1:0-3414 GCA_964398415.1 uncultured Polyangiales bacterium
GATCGTCGAGCGAGGGACGAGCAGGCTCCGTCGAGAAGCTCGGTGCTGCCTCCGTGGACTCGCGCGTGGCAATGCTCGGCGCGGGCACGGCTGCCGGCGTCGGCACAGCTGCGGGCGTCGGCACGGCCGACTGCGGCGCCGCCGCCTGTTGCATCAAGCCGGGGGGGGCAGCTCCCAACATCGTGTGCTTCGTTCGCGGGTCGAGCACCGGAACCGGTTTGCTTGGCGGCGCAACCTCCTGCTGAGGCGCGGGAGCATCGAGGGGTCGCGCTGCCGCGGCGCCCGCGAGCGGTGACATGCCGAGCATCGTCTTCTTGACGTCGGGCTTGGGTGCGGCGTTGTGGGGCTCGGCCCGAGGTGGCGCGGCGGCCGCCTGCGCCGGCTGGGGCGGCGCCCCTGGATTCGGCGCAGGCTCGCCCCCCGGGTTCGCCAACATCGGCGCCATCATGCCCAGCATGGTCTTCGGACGTTGGGCCGGATCCGGAGCGGACGCCTGCGCCTGGCCTCGGGCCTGGGCGGCCATGGCCGAAGGGGACATGCCGAGCATGGTCTTCTTCGCCGCGGGCCCCGCAGCGGCTGGGCTGGGCTGGGCGCCAAGGACGGCTCCACAGGAGCCGCAGAACCGATCTTCGGGCGCCCGGGCGGCACCGCAGGCTGGGCAGCTGGCTTGAGCGCTCATGCGTCCGAGACGATAGCAAAATCCGGCCGGCTCCGGGCGCGAAGACGAATCTCGGGACCGGGCCTTTGTGCGCGTGGCAAAGTGTTCACTGCGCTGGTCGAGTCCCCGTGTCCCGCACGTTTGCCCACCGAACCCGAAGTACGCTGCCCGCGAGCCTTGTGGCCCTCGCCCTCTCCGCGGGGTCTAGCTGCGTCGTTGATGCTCCACGCAGGATCGGTGTCGGCGATGGCGGCTTCGGACCTGGCGCCCCGGGCTTTCCACGCGATGGAAGCCCGGACGACACTGGCGGCGACGGCGGATCTGCCGGCACCGGCGTGCGCGTCCGCCTGGTGCAGGGCATCGCGAATCTCGGCGTGCTTCGCGTCTGTTACGACCCCGACTTCGTCCCCGACGACCCGACGTCCCGAGAAAATGAAGGCGCGCTCGGCACCGAGCCCGCAAGGCCCCTTTCGCTGCTCGGGCTCTACGGGACCGCCACCGAGTACCGCTCCCTCGATCCGCTCTCGAGCGGCGCGCTCACGTTCCACGGGCCGCGCCTCGACGAGCCCCACATGGACGCCGGTGTGTCCCAGGACGGCGGATTGGAGTGGGATGCGGGCTCAGACGACGCCGCCATCGGCGCTGCGCCCCTGCTGCCCAAGGCCGACGAGCCCTGCAGCGCGGACACGCTCGAAGCGTTTCTGCCGCTGCCATTCGGCGGCGAGTGGCTCGACAGCGAGATGCCCCCCTCCGCCGCAGAGCTGATGCGCCTGTCCATCGCCGATCGCCTGAGCGCCGGTTCGACCATCACCCTGCTCGGATCCGGCGTGGCGCTCGACGCGGCCGCCGTGTCACGGCGCGTCGCGCGCGTTCGCGCCACGCATCTCGGCACGTTTCCGAACGACACCGCAGGGGCCGATGCTGCCGCAGCCGCCGAGCGCGCGCGCCTCATCACGCAAATCGGCCCGCGCTTCGTGCCCGCACTCGAGCGTGCGCGTGCGCCATCCTCCGGGGTCTCCATGCACCTCGCTCATTTGATTCCCGACGTAAAGTCCGCGGACGGTCGGCGTCCGGGCGCCATTCGTTTGTGTGTCACCGAGGGGCAACGCGAGCGCTTGCCGCTGCCGTCAGTCGATCAACCCGCCGTCGCATTCCGCACGCGCAGCGCGCTCGGCGACGATTTTCTCGCAGGCATTCGTTATACGTTCCGCGTATTCGCGGCCGATGCGTTCGATGCACAAGGCAAAGAGTGTGCAACCACCTCACTCGCCGCATCCGCCGAGCTCAGCATCGACAGCTCGACGCTCGAGTCGGGGCACGCCTACACCCTGATCGCCACGGGCGCAGTCGATCCGCTCGCGCTCTGCACGCCGCTCGCCGAGGACAGCGTCGTGCGCGCAGGCTGCGCAGGCCGCAACACGGAGAGCGTGAGGGCGCGGCTCTTGCTCGTCGAAGACGAGACGCGCTGACGGGCGAATCCATGAGACCGAGCCGCAGGCATGCTCTTGCACACGCGACCGAGAGACGCGTATCTCAAGGCACCTGGAACAACGGGTTGTAAGCAAACATGCCCCAGCACACCAGGCGGCCGTTCGAGGCGAGAAGCCCGCACGCGGTGTTGTTAAAGACGCTCACTGCGTCGAACGCAATGTCAGTCGGCGCCAGGGCGACCGAAGGCGCCGGCGCGCTGGTCGTGTAGGAGCCCGACCTGCCCCAGCAAACGAGCGTGCTGTCGTCCGCGCGAATGCCGCAGGCGACGTCATACGCCGAGACCGCAGAGAATGCCACGGTGCTCGGCAGGTCGGTGAGCAGGCGGTTGCCGTCGTAGCCCCAGCACGTCACGTGACCGTTGTCGCTCCGAATGGCGCAGCTCGCGCGGTACCCGACGCTCAGCGCGTCGAAGGCAACCCCGCTGGGCGTTCCTCCAACCTGATTGTCTGTATCCCTGCCCCAGCACTGAACCTGGTGGTTGTCAGCGCGCAGCCCGCAACCGTGACCGTCGCCCAGGCCAACCGTCAGGAAGGGCACGTCGAGCGGCGCGGCGGCAATCTGTTGCTCGCCGTACCAGTTGCTCCAACACTGGAGCCGCTTGTTGTCCGAGCGGATGCCACACGCCGCATTGATGGCGAGGCTCACGGAGTCGAACGCGATGTCGGTCGGCACCTCGGCGAGTAGGTCCTCTTTGATGCTTCCCCAGCAGGCGAGCCGGCCGTCGGCCGCGCGCACGGCGCACGCCGCCGAACCTCTCTTGCTGAACGAGGTGAAGGGGCCCGCAGGCACGTTGACGAGCTCGGTGAGGTCGCGGTCCCAGCACTCGATCTCGCCATCGGCGCGCAGCGCGCAGTTGGATACCCCGTCGAATTGCAGCGCCACGTGGGCAGTGGGATCTGCGCCTCCGCGGACCTTCCCTGATCCGTCAGCTCCCCAGCACTGCACCTTGCCGTCGAATGCCCGTACACCGCAGACATGAGCATCTTGGATCTCGGTCCGGGAGGTGCTCAGGTGGCTGAACGCGACCCCGTTCGGAACCCGGAGCACGTCTTCATCGAGCTCGCCCCAACACAGCGCTTCCTGGTTGTCAGACCGCAGACCACAGGCGCCCAGCGAGCCGATCGGGCTTATCTCTGTGAAGGCGATCCCCACAGGCGTTGCCTGCTCCAGCGCCTCGTTTCCCCAGCACACGCCTGTACCATTGTCCGCTCGCAGACCGCACGCCACGTTCCGACCGACACTGACCTTCGAGAAGGCGACGCCGA
>CAYNOM010000783.1:0-3413 GCA_964398415.1 uncultured Polyangiales bacterium
CGCGCACCCAGAGCTCGGCGCGCTTCTCCGCGTCCTGCTCGGTGTCGGCCAAGAGCTCGAGGGAGTCGATCGCCGCGACCGTGTCGCCCGACAGCGCACGGATGCGCGTGGTGAGGGCGAGGGCCTCTGCGTGGTCGGGCTTGATGCCGAGCACGCGCTCGCACACGAACTGGGCGCGCTCGGGCGAGCCGAGGTCGGCCATCAGCACGCGTGCCGTCTGCATCAGCAGCTCGACCTTACGCTCGTTGTTCTCGACGCTCTTCGCGTGCCGATCGAGGGCCTGGGCCAGGTCGTCGAAGCGATGTAGGACGCGGTACAGGCGTGCCAAGGCGGTGTTGGCAGCGTCGTGTCCCGGCGACAGCTCGATGATGCGCTCGAAGGACTCTGCCGCCTTACCGGCGTCTTGCTGCTCCTCCTCGAGGATGGCGCCGATGCGCTCGAGCAAGGTGATGCGCTGGGCTGGCGTCGTCGCGACCTTGAGCTGCCGCTCGAGGTTGTCGAGCAGCTGCGCCGAGTCGCCATTTCGCGCGTGGATGCGCTCGAGCCCCTTCAGCGCGGCGAGGTTGCGCTCGTCGAGGTGCAGGGCCGCCGCGTAGTGCTCGCTGGCGCGCGCAAAGTCCGACAGCCGGTCTTCGTACAGCTCGGCGAGCTCGCAGAGCAGGGCCGCGCGCGCCGTGCCGCGCAGCTCTTTCGCCTTCTTTTCGAGCAGCTCGGCGAGCTTCGCCCAGTTTTCTTCGGCCGTGTAGATCTCTTCCAGCGCGGCGATGGCCGCGGGATGCGTGGGATCATCGGCAAAGATCTCGCCGAACATGCGCGCCGCTTGGGCCACGTCGCCGAGCTTCGCGTGCACGACCTGCGCGGCCTGCGCACGCAACTCGCGTGCGCGCGCCGGGCTCGTCGCCGCATCGGCTCGGTGCAGGAGGAGCTGCACGAGCTCCTGGTGCGACTGCGCGTTGCGATACAGGGTGGTCATCGCCTCGAGCGCAGGCTCGTGAGCCGGATCGATCTGCAAGGCGCGGGTCAGGTAGGGTAGGGCGTAGTCCGGCCGGCTCAGCTTGCGCGTGTAGAAGCCCGCGAGCACGACGCACAGGCAGAGCGCATCGCGCGGGCGATCCTGGGCGCCTTCGATCGCCTCGTTCAGCGCGCCGAGCGTCTCGCCCCACTGCTCGTTCGTCTTCGCGAGGCGCTCGATGGCGCGCACCGTGCGCTCGTCGTGCGGCTCCTCGGCCAGGGCCTGGGTGTAAGCCACGAGTGCGTTCTCGGGCTGGTCGAGCTGCTCTTCGTAGAGCGCCGCCACCTCGCGCAGGATGCTCGCGCGGGATTCGGAGTCGGTCTCGCTCTCCATGCGATCGAGCAGGAGGCTCACGAGCCCCTCATGATCGCCCGCGGCACGGTGCAGCTCTTCGATCGCGTTGTGGGCCTGCGCATCGCTCGGATCGAGGTCGAGCACCACGCGGTACACGCGCTCGGCGCCCTCGCGATCCTTCTGCTCGTCGGCGAGGATCCGCGCCGAGCGGAACAGCAGGCGCTTTTTGACCTCCTCGTCCTCGCTTGCGTCAGCGCCCTCGAGGAACGTATCGATCACGTGCTGCCACGACTTCGACGGAGACACGAGCGCTTCGAGCTCGGCCGCGCGCGCCTCGTCGGAGCGGTCTTCCTGGAAACGGGCGATGGCACGCAGGAGCTGCTCCATGTCGAGCGCAGCGCTCACGGGCGGCGGGAACAGCGAGCGCGCCACGTTGTCGAGCGCGTCGGCGAAGTCGCGGGCGCTCACGTAGCGCTCGGAGGGTTCACGGCTCAAAGCCTTCATGATGGCGGCGTCGAGCTCGGGGGGTACCCAGTTGCGCGGCGCGACCTCGGAGGGAGCCTGGGGCTCCTCGAACAGATGGGCCGCGATGCGCTCGATGGCGGTGCCACCCTCGAAGGGGGCGTGTCCGGTCAGCGCCTGGTATAGGACGCAGCCCGCTGCGTAGATCTCAGCGCGCACGTCGGGGGCCTGACCACGAGCCACTTCGGGCGCCATCGTCGTGGGATCGCCGACCAGCCTGAGCACCGACGGAAGCTGGGGGAAAGCGCCAGACAACAGGCGCTCGGTGGCGAGGTCGGTGAGCACGCCGTAGGCCGCAGGTCGCTCGCCCTGTTCCGGCGCGGGGGGGCGCACGATCAGCAGGTTGTCGGCCTTGATGTGGCCGTGCAGCAGACCGCGCCCGTGCAGGGCGGCCAGGCCGAGCAGCATCGAGCGCGCGACGGTGCGCAGCTCGTTGAAGTGGATGGCACCCGTGCGTCCCACGCGCGCTCCCACCGATTGCCCGGAGATGTACTCGCTCGCCACGAACAAGCGGCCGTCATCGAGCGTGCCGGCCTCGTACACGTTGGCGAGGCCGGGATCGCGGACGTTCTTCAGCGCGCGCGCGGTGGTGAGCAGGCGCCACGCCGCGGCCTTGTCGCGGCTCGTCGCCGAATGGAAGACTTTGATCGCCGCGCGTTCGGTGTGGCCGTTGTCGGGGGCAGGCCGCTCTGCCAGGTAGACGCTGCCGAGGGGGCCCTGCGCGAGGCGCTTGAGCACCCGAAAGCCCGCGATGTGCGTGCCGGGGCTGAGCTCGGGCTCCTTGGTCTTGTCTTCACTGGGGCGCTCCGATGCGCTGCTCACGGCCGACAGCCGGATCGCGTCGGCGAGGGCCGACAGGCCGTCGTGGGTGGCGCAGTGTGCGACCAGGGCTCGCGCATAGGTGCCCTTGCCTGCCGTGCCGCCGAGCTCGTCGGGGTTGATGCCGAGCAGCTCGGTGCTCAGCTCCATCATCGTCTCCAGCTCGAACAGACGTTCGAGCTCCCCTTGCAGGAAGTCCGCGGTGATCATGAGTCTAATCCCTTAAACGGCAGACAGCGGTGCGCCCCGCCCCGGCGGGGACGGCCCCCAAGGGTGCAGGAAGGGCGGTGCGACACCGACCGGATAGAACCACGGCATCTTACACAGGCGCCGTCAGACCACCAATAGGGCTGTTCGGCTGAATCCCCACTAAACCGTGCGACTTCTCAGTGCTTCAGATTTCTGCGCAAAACTGCGGCATTTTCGAAGGGCTCAACCGGGCGAAGGCGGCGGGTTGCTGGACGGCGGATTCTTCGCCATGCGCAGGTACATCAGCGCCGAGCGACTCTGGGGGTCGACCTCGAGGGCGCGCTGCCAACACTTCGTGGCCCTCGGGACATCACCGAGGGAGAAGCGCACCACCCCGAGCGCGACCTGGGCTGGCACGTACAGGGGCTTGACCTTGATCGCCTCTTCCAGCTCGAAGGCCGCGGCCTCGAGGTCGCCGATCTCCCGGTAGAGGTTGGCGAGCTTCAGGCGCAGGTCGGCGAAGGTTGGGCACAAGAGCACCGCCTTGCGCAGCTCGTGCATCGCTTCGTTCGGCAGC
>CAYNOM010000784.1:0-3411 GCA_964398415.1 uncultured Polyangiales bacterium
GATCTCGAGATTGTTCTCGATGGCGAGGTAGACGTTCGCCAGCGTTTGCGCCTCGACGCCCTGCGAGGCATCGACCACGAGCAGCGCGCCCTCGCAGGCGGCGAGCGAGCGTGACACCTCGTAGGAGAAGTCGACGTGGCCAGGGGTGTCGATCAGGTTGAGCTGGTAGGTCTTGCCGTCGTCGGCCTTGTAGTTGAGCCGCACCGACTGGGCCTTGATCGTGATGCCGCGTTCACGCTCCAGATCCATGTTGTCGAGGAACTGGGCCTGCTTCTCGCGATCGCTGAGGGTGCCCGTGTACTCGAGCAACCGATCGGCCAACGTGCTCTTGCCGTGGTCGATGTGGGCGATGATGGAGAAGTTGCGGATGAGGGAGGGGTCGGTCGACATGGTACGGCCCGGTTGGGCACGCGGACGATCGCGGACGATCCGTAGCGGGCCCTGAATTGTCGCGTGTGTAGGAGCTTTGCGTGTGGCGTCAAGCCTCGCCAGCCGTTCGTGCGCGCAAACGCGCGGCGGGGCTAGCGCTTGGGTTCGGCTGAGACCTCGAGCGAGAGCTGGCCAGGGAGCTTTTCGCGATGCTTCTCGAGGACCATGTCGATGCCCTCGCGGATGTAGACCGCGACCGGCACCTTGGTGCGCTCGTGCAGCACCTTGAGCTGATCGTTCTGCTCGGGGGTGATGTAGATGGTGGTCGAGATCTTCTTGCGGGCCATGCTGCATCCGCCCCGTGTCGTGTGCGGACGAGCCCGCGACGCTGCGATCGAAGTGAAGCTACGTGGCACCATACATCATGTCAATGCATCCTGGCCCAGGCGGGTTGCAGGGTGGGCCGGGTCACACGTATGCTTTGGCGGCACATGGGAAGGGGGCCGAGTCCAGTGATGCCTGAGTCGCGTTTGCGCCATCTTGCGTGGGCCTCGTGCCTGCTCGTGTCTGCTGCCTGCGGAGGGGGCAAGGTCGCCGTCGAGGCCGAAACCACCGCGGAGGGGCGGCGGGACATCCCGGTGCCGATCACCCGCTTCGCCTGCGAGGGCGACTCGGAGCAGAAGGTCGACGTCAACAACGACGGTCGGCCCGACGTTCGCCATGCGCTGCGCGGTGCAAAGCGCGTGTGCAGCGAAATCGACATGAATTTCGACGGAAAGATCGATGTCTTTCGCTTCTACGCGGAAGACGGGGTGCAGGTCGTCGTCGAGCAGCACGACTTCGACTTCGACGGTCGCGTCGACCAGCAGGCGTTCTTCGATGCGGGCGCCATGAAGCGCAAGGAGCTCGACACGAACTTCGACGGTCTCGTCGATACATGGCTCTGGTGCAAGGGGCCCTTCGTCGACAAGATCGAGCGCGCGCGCCGCAAGCCGGGTCGCGTCGACACCTGGGAGACGTACCAGAGCGGCACGCTTGCCGAGATTCAGTACGACGAGAACAACGACGGTCGCCCCGAGAAGTGGGAGATCTTCAACGCCAAGGGCGTACTCACCGAGACCAAATTCGACTCCACCGGTGATGGCAAGATCGACAGCAGCGAGGTCGCGTCAGGTCTGAGCGAGGTCAACGACAAGCCCGTGAGCTGTGACGGTACCGAGTTCCCGCCAGCGCAGCAGCCGGCGTCGAGCCCTTTGCCGTCGATGCCCCCGGGCACGACGGGTGGCGAGACGCCTCCGGCCGAGGCCCCGGGCGGGGAGACCCCGAGCCCCAGCGAAGGCACCCCGAAGGACGACACCGCCAAGGGCGAGTGGCAGGAAGGCTGAGAAAGCATGCGACGAACACAGCGAGGCCTTCTGAGGTGTGCATTGGCGGCTGCGGTGGCGAGCAGCGTGGGCTGCGGCGGCGCGTCGGTGAAGACGAACGTCGGGGGCCAAGGGCCGCGCGGCAAAGCGCTCTCCGGCACGACCACCGAGCAGGGCGACGACGGGCCCAGCCATTGTTCCGCAGCCGATGCTCGCCATGAGGTGAGCGAGTACGATACGTCCGGCGACGACGTCCCCGACGTGCGCAAGGTGTTTCTGCGGGTGGGCGACGGGAGTCTCGCGCGCCTCGTGCTCGTGTGCCGCGAGAGCGACCTGAACTCCGATCGGGTCAAGGACATCGTCCGCTACTACACCGCCGAAGGCAGCCCGATGCGCGAGGAAGCCGATCGCAACTTCGACGGTCAAATGGACGAGGTCACCTACTTCCAGGATGGCCAGATCATGCGTCAGGAGTTCGATACCACGGGCGACGGCAAGGTTGATACGAAGCTCTTCTTCGAGGGGGGCAAGCCCTTGCGTGCAGAGCGCGATCTCACGGCGCGCAGCACGCCCGACAAGTGGCGCGCCGATCGCTGGGAGTACTTCGAGAACGGCCGCATGGTGCGCATGGGCACGGATCTCGACGGCGACGGCAAGGTCGACCGCTGGGATCGCGACGCCGCCCTCAAGCGCGCGCCCAACGTCGACAGCGGCGCCACCGACGCCTCGGGCTAGTCCGCCCCACGCCTGCTATAGCTCGCGCCCGATCTCGAACGGACGTGCGAGCGATGGCTGAGGAGCGACTGCAAAAAATACTGGCCCACGCGGGCGTGGCGTCGCGGCGAGCGGCCGAGCGCATGATCGCCGAGGGTAGGGTGCGCGTGAACGGCCTCGTCGTCACCGAGCTCGGAGCGCGCGCCGATCTCGCTCGGGACGAGGTCTTGGTCGACGGTAAGCCCGTCGCGCGTGAGCGTCTCGTCTATTACCTCGTGCACAAGCCACGGGGCATGGTCACGACGCTCAGCGACCCCGAAGGGCGCCCGAGCTTGAGCGAGCTGCTCGAGGGCATCGGTGAACGCGTATACCCGGTGGGTCGGCTCGATTTTCACACGAGCGGCGCGCTGCTCGTCACGAACGACGGCGTGCTCGCCGAGGCGTTGCTGCATCCGCGACGCACCGTGCCGAAGACCTACGTCGCCAAGCTCGATCGCATCGCAGACGACGCGCTGATACGCGGCCTCGAGACCGGCGTGGTGCTCGACGACGGCTACCGTACGCGCGGCGCAGCGGTGAACGTGGTGCGCGACGAGGACGATCACAGCTGGCTCGAGATCACGATCACCGAGGGCAAGAACCGCCAGATCCACCGCATGGTGGAGGCGCTCGGCGCGCGCGTGATGCGGCTCGTGCGCACGCAGTTCGCGGGGCTCGACACCGAGGGCCTCAGGCCCGGTGAGCTGCGCCCCCTGAGCCGCGATGAGGTGCAGTGGCTGCGCCGCCGCGTCCTCGGCGAGAGCGCGCGCGATGCTGGCGACGAGCCACGTCGAAGCACCCGAAGCCAGAGCGAAAAATCGCGCGGACGACGTTGACAGAGCGCTGGGGCCGATTCATATAACGGCCACCTGACGCGGGGTGGAGCAGTCTGGTAGCTCGTCGGGCTCATAACCCGAAGGTCGTA
>CAYNOM010000785.1:0-3407 GCA_964398415.1 uncultured Polyangiales bacterium
GCGTGCGTAGAACGTGCGCGACACTTGGGCGCCGCCGAAGGAGCGGTTGTCGAGCAGCCCCGAGTACTCGCGCGCGAAGGGCACGCCCTGGGCCGTGCACTGATCGATGATGTTCACGCTCAGCTGGGCCAAGCGGTACACGTTCGACTCGCGTGAGCGGAAGTCGCCGCCCTTCACGGTGTCGTAGAACAGGCGGTAGATGCTGTCGCCGTCGTTCTGGTAGTTCTTGGCGGCGTTGATGCCGCCCTGGGCCGCGATGCTGTGGGCTCTGCGCGGGCTGTCTTGGTAGCAGAAGCACTGCACGTTGTAGCCGAGCTGGCCCATGGTGGCTGCGGCCGCGCCGCCGGCCAGGCCCGAGCCCACCACGATGATGTTGTACTTGCGGCGATTGGCCGGGTTCACCAGCTTCATGTTGAAGCGGTGGCGGTCCCAACGGGTCTCGATGGGGCCGTCGGGGGCATTCGACTTCAGTTCGATACTCATGGTCAAAGCCTCTCCGCTCACTCTGCGTCGTCGACGAGCACTGCCGCGTCGGTGGGTTCGAGGATGCCGGTCTGCACCGAGATCGGAATCGACACGAAGCCGAGCACGATCACGAGTGTGACGAGCGCCGCGATCAGCTGACGCAGCGGGTTGTACTTGGGGTGGTCTGCACCGAGGGTTTGCGTGAGGCTCCAAGCACCATGGTACAAATGCATGCCGAGCGCGCACTGGGCCAGGATATAAAAGCCTGCAACCGCGGGGTTCGAGAAGCCGAGCACCACGTTGTTGTAGACGTCCTCGGGGTTGAACTCGTAGCCGAGGTGGCCCGTCATCCCGACCGTCAGGTGCAAGAGGTGGTAGATGATGAACGCGAGCAGCGTGATGCCGCCGTAGCGCATGGTGAGGGCCGCGTAGTTCGTGGCGAGGTCTTTGCGCTGGGCGTAGCTGCGCGGACGCGCCTCGTTGTTGCGCGCCCACAGCGCGAAGGCCGAGTGAATGTGCGACCCGAGCGCCAAGAGCATCACGATGCGCTGCCCCCATAGGATCGGCGGGTTGTTGCGGAGCAGCCCCGCATAGTGGTTCACCGCCTCGGGGCCCGCGAAGATCGCCGCGTTGCCCAGCATGTGGGCCACGAGCCAGCCGATCACGACGAGCCCGCTGACCGCCATCACCACCTTCTTGCCGATGGTGGTCCCGTAGAATGTCATTGCCCTGGTTGTCATCGCCTCTTCTCCCGCCCGGGCCGTGTTCTCGCGAGGCGGATCCTCGTCGAGCTCGGGGCCAGGACTGGCTGGGCGGAAGGGGAGATTCCTCACCGCACCGCGACCGCGCGGCAAGTAGCACGAACCCAAGGGGCGAGCTACCGACGAGCAGCTCGTGGCCCTTTGGGCAAGCATGAGACCCCGGGCGTCACTCGGAGCTTGGCGTCGGCAGGGGCAGCCGAGCGAGGCCAGCATGCTCGAGACTGCCGAGAAAGAGGCTCTTTTCGTCGGCCACGACGCAGGTCACCGGTGCGTAGGAGCTCGCTCCCGCGTCGTCGAGGAAGTGCACGATCTCACCGTCACCTCGGATCGCGAGCAGCAGCGCGTGGTGCTTGGGCTTCGGGCGCAGGGCCTTTGGCAGACGTGACACGATGCGGCGCAGAAACGGGTAGGGGGCGAGCGCATCCAGGCCGGCATCGCGCGGCGAGGCGAGGGCCACCCAGTAGAGCTTGCGCTGCGGGTCGTAGCGCAGGTTGTCGGGGAAGCCGGGCAGGTTGTCGATCACGGTTTCCGTCTGGCCGCGGCGGGGGCCATCGAAAAAGAAGCGGCGTACGCGGTAAGCCCAGGTCTCGTTCACGAGCACACTCAGCCCTTCGGGCTCGAGGGCGATGCCGTTCGCGAACGACAGGCCGCTGGCCACGACCTCCGTGCGACCCGTGGCCGGGTGATGCCGAAGCAGCCGACCGGTGTTGCTGTGCTCGAGGGCATCGAGCTCGTAGGCCTCGAGGTCGAAGCGTTGCGAGGCGTCGGTGAAGAGCAGCGAACCGTCTCTGGCCACGCTGATGTCGTCCGCAAACAGCAGGCGCTTGCCGTCGACTTGCTCGACCAACGTGCGCAGCTTCCGCGTGTCGAGCGTGAGCGCCAGGATGCCGCGGTGCGCGTCGGCGACGTACAGCTCACGCTCGTCTTTGGATAGGGCCATGCCGAGGGGGCGCCCGCCGGTGTTCGCAAGCGTCTCCACGCGCGAGGTGCGGGGGTCGACGCGCACGACCTCGCCGTCGAGCGTGCCGGTGTAGAGCCGTCCCTGCGCATCGAGGATCAGCGCCTCGGGGCCGCGCAGCTCACGAGCGAAGACCTCAGCCGAGGCCAGGCGCCCGTTCGACGCGAAGCGTCTCGCGAAACCTGGGCCTTCGGGCGCGTCCCACGCCACGGGCGCGACGGGGCTCGGCCACGCGAGCAGGTAGGCCAAGAGCAAGGCCGCAAGTATGAGCGAGATGCGGAGGGCGAGGCGCATGGCAGGTCGTGGCTCAACGCTCGCGCGGCGCCGCAGCCTTACGCAGGCGATCGGCGACGGCGAGGCCGAGGCCTTCCTCGAGGGGCAAGGTCGAAAGCACGAGCTCGGCCCCCCGCGCGTCGAGCTCACGCAGGGCCGCGTAGAGGTGTCGCGCGAGGTCTTCCGCCGCATCGGGCAGCGCATGGCGCGCCTCGGCGGGCACATCGTCGAGCTGAGCGCGGGGCGCGAGCGCGAAGGCGCGGCGTCCTTCGGACAGGGCACGCTGCAGCTCCTCGACGAGGGCGTCCGCGCGGACGAGCCTGAGCTCGGCACGCGGCGCGTAGTGCGAGGCCAAGAGCCCCGGCGCGCGCGTGTTGCCAGCGCGACCGAGCGGCACGCGCTGAGCGAGCAGCGCCTCGATCGCTTCTGCGGGCACGCCGCCCGGCCGCAGAATCACGGGCTCGCCCTGGCTCAAGTCGACGATGGTCGATTCGATGCCCACGCTGCAAGGGCCGCCGTCGAGGATGGAGTCGACGCGCTCGCCCAGCTCTTCACGCACGTGGGCGGCCGTCGTCGGGCTCACGTGACCGAAACGATTGGCCGAAGGCGCAGCGATGCCGCCACCGAACGCATGGAGCAGCGCGAGCGCGAGCGGATGACTCGGCACGCGCAGGCCGATGGAGGGCTGACCTCCCGTGGCCGCGAGCTCTGGCAGCGTGCGGCGCGCGAGGATCAACGTCAGGGGCCCGGGCCAGAAGCGCTCGGCCAAGCGTCGCGCGCTGTCCGGCACCTCGTCGGCCCAGCGTTCGAGCTCCATGCGCGCGTCGATGTGCACGATCAGCGGATGGTCGGTCGGGCGGCCCTTGGCGGCGAAGATGCGCGCGACGGCGCGATCGCTCTCCGCGTCCGCGCCGAGGCCGTAGACGGTCTCGGTGGGAAACGCGACGAGG
>CAYNOM010000786.1:0-3406 GCA_964398415.1 uncultured Polyangiales bacterium
GTGCAAGATCGGCATCATGCCCGGTCACATTCACAATCCGGGGCGCATTGGCGTCGTGTCGAAGTCCGGCACGCTCACCGACGAAGCGGTGGGTCAGCTGACGGGCCTCGGCATCGGCCAGAGCACCTGCATCGGCATCGGCGGTGACCCCATCAACGGCACCGACTTCATCGATGCGCTGAACCTCTTCAACGACGATCCGGACACGGACGGCGTGATCCTCATCGGCGAGATCGGCGGCAACGCCGAGCAGCAGGCTGCCGAGTGGATCAAGAAGAACTTCAAGAAGCCCGTGGCCGGCTTCATCGCGGGCGTCACCGCTCCGCCCGGCAAACGCATGGGCCACGCGGGCGCGATCATCAGTGGCGGCAAGGGCACGGCGGCCGAGAAGATCGCGGCCCTGCAGGAAGCCGGCGTGAAGATGGCCGCGACCCCGAGCGACATGGGCACTACCCTCAAGTCGATGCTCAAGTGAGCTGAAGAGCTGTCGAAAAATGGCTCATAGCCGCTTTCGTCCTCGGCCCAAACCTGCGAAATACGCAGAGTATTCCTCGGTTTGGGCCTCCGGGCGCGCTGGCTCTGAGCTCATTTTGCGACAGCTCTCGAGCCCGAGCCTCGTCTAAGAGCGGCGGCCCTCGGGTCGCCGTTTCTTTTGGCGGGTGCTGTTGTTACGGGCAGGCGCAGGTGGCGCCGGGATTCGGGCTCGTGATGCCCACCGACAGCGAGTAGCGGCCCTGTCCCTCGGCGTCGCTCGGACCGTAGGGGCCGTCGATCACGACGTAGTACCAACCCTCGCTGGGGATGCCGATGACCGACAGGGTCTCGCTTTCGCCGGCCAGCCCTTGATCTCGGCACGCTCCCAGGGTGGGTGCTTCGCAGGAGTCGCCGCCAAGCGCCTTGAGCACGACGTCGTAGCCCAGATCAAGCGTGGTGACGCGCAGGTTGAGCTGCTCGTCGGGGTACAGGTAAACGCGGAGGAAGTTGTCAGCGCTTCCGTCCGCGCAACTGATGAAATCAATCGGTAGATCGGAATTGTCGCCATCACCGCGCGAATCGCCCGAGAACACGAAGTCGTTGGCCAGGGCCGCCTTGCGCCCGATCGTGACGGCATTCGCGCACGTTGCAGCGCTTCTCGCCGTGTCGTTCTCGCAGATCTCGGCGCACGGATCGACGGGCATGGGCGGCTTGCCGGCGTCGGGCTCGGGCGTCGGGGTCACGGCGGCGTCGTCGGCATCACCGCCCGGGTTCGGCATGGCTGTGTCACCCGCGTCCGACATGGGTGCGTCGTCGACGCCAGCGTCAGGTTTGGCTGGCGGGCTGCCTGACCCGCCGGACCCATCCGAAGTGTCGCCGCTCACCGCGTCTTCACCCCCGTCGCGACCGTCGCCATCGCCGCTCTGGGTGACGTCGTCACGACCCGTCGTGAGCGGGTCGTCCTGCAACACGCCGGCAGCACCCTCGGCACAGCCCGATGCGAGAACCAAGCCCAGAAAACCCGATGTAGCAGCGGCGGCTAATCGCATTCGCGCAGACTACGCCGCGCCGCATTGCGTCAATGAGAGTTTGCTCACGTGTCCTGGGTGTCCCAAGCCTGGCGTACACTCGAGGGCATGGCCCGTGGCTTTCTTTTCGAGGTGCGTACGCTCGACGCCTCCGTGCGCGCTGACATGGTCGGTCGTTCGTTCCGCGACGTGCCCGAGTGCCCAAGGTTCGACGACCTTCGCCTCTTGCGTCTTTCGCATCACACCTTCGACGCAACGGTCAGTCTCGGCGAGCTCGTCGTGGCCGCGTCCGTGTCGGACGAGGTTGTGCGTATCTTCGAGCGCCTGTTCGCCCTCGGCTTTCCGATCGCGCGGATGCAGCGCATCGATGTGTTCGAGGGTGACGACGACGCGTCGATGGCGGCCAACAACACCTCCGCGTTCAACTTCCGCTTCGTGGCCGGCACGCGTGTGTTGTCACATCACGCTCTGGGTCTCGCCATCGATCTGAATCCCGTCCAAAACCCTTGGGTGCGAGGCGAACGGATCGACCCGGAGCAGGGGCGAGCCTTCCTCGACCGATCCCACGTGCGGCCCGGCATGATCATTCGCGGACTGGGGATGGTGGAAGCGTTCGAGGCCGAGGGCTGGGAGTGGGGCGGCGAGTGGCCCGACATGGCCGACCTTCACCACTTCAGCAAGCTCCGTCGTGGTGAAACGCTGTGACGGGTTTGAGCGCGCAGCGGAGCTCCGCTACGTTCGCGCCACGATGGGATCGAAGGTCGACCTCGCACTGCGCAAGATGCAGTGGGACTGCTACATGCTTACCCATCGCCTGCTACGCGTGATGGAGCAACGGCTCGTCGACCGCTTCAGGGCCCAGGGCTACGAAGACATGTCGATCTCACGTCTGACGGTGTTGACGATCCTGTTTCAGGAGAAGCAACCCACGACGGCGCAGCGCATCGCCGAGCTGATGGGCATGTCGCCGGTGACGGTGGGCCGCTTCGTGCGCGCGCTCGAGGATGGAGGCTGGGTGCGTAGGCGCGAAGATCCTCGCGATGGCCGCGCCTTCTTGCTCGAGCCCACCCCGAAGGCGCGCGCACGGCTCGGCGAGTTTCTCGGCATCAGCGACGAGCTGCTCGACCAGGCCTACGCGGGGATCGGACGAGGCGAGCTGTCGAGCTGGCTTCACCACCTCGAGCGCCTCGTGACGGCGCTTTCGCGCGAGGCTGAGGGCGCTAGGGGTGAAAGGTAAGGCGATGACCGACACGCAGCACGCCTCGTGCCGCCGTTGGCAAGGCTTTGATTTCAGTCGGCTTCGGCCGCAAGGTGAGGCCTTGGGCGCGGCGCTCTCAGACGTGTGCGCTGGGCCGCGTCACCTGGGCGTTCGCGCCTGGTGCGTACTATGCTGGGGCCACTCAAAAGGAAACCCGTCGTCATGAACACCCGTTTCGTTGCGCCCTTTGGCGCCCTGGTCCTGGCCCTCGCGCTCGCGGGCGGCTGCAACGCCGATAAATCCGCCGTCAAGGCCAACCCCAAGTCCTGCGAGGACTACGCGGGGCGCATCTGCAAAGAAGCGGGTGAAGAGTCGCCCACCTGCGAGACCATCAAGACGGCCACGGGCCTCATGGCTCCGGAAGCCTGCGCCGTCGCGCTCACCAAGGTCGACTTCTCCATCAAGAAGCTCGGTGAGAAGCGCCAGAAGTGCGACGAGCTCACGAAGAAGCTTTGCGGTGACCTCGGTCCGACCACGGCCACTTGCGAGCTCGTCACGTCGCAGACCAAGACCTTCCCGCCGGAGCGCTGCGAGGCCATGCTCGGTCAGTACCCCGCCGTGCTCGCCGACCTGCAGCGCATGGAATCGCGCAACAAGCCGCTCGATGCCGACAAGATCGCCAAGATCTCCTCGGCCGACGCGCCTT
>CAYNOM010000787.1:0-3402 GCA_964398415.1 uncultured Polyangiales bacterium
GTGCTTGACGCTCGGCCCGTGGGCGCCCATGCCTAGGACGTGGGGAAAAGCCTCTCGATCCTGGGTGCCGAGCCACCGCGTACGCTCGCGGAGGCGCCCGAGTCGTTCCAAGAGGGCGAGCTTTCGCCCCTCGTCGATGCCCGCGGCCGTCAGTACACCTACCTACGTCTGTCGGTCACCGATCGCTGCGACCTCGCCTGTATCTACTGCATGCCGCCGTCGGGCGAGGAGGATCACGCGCTTCGCCCCGAGCTCCTCAGCTTCGAAGAGATCGCGCGGCTCGTGCGTGTGGCGGCGCGGATGGGCGTCGAGCGGGTACGCTTTACCGGCGGCGAGCCGCTCGTGCGTCGCGACCTCGTGGGGCTCATCGATCTGGTGCGGCAGGAAACGGGCCTCTCGCGCCTCGTGATGACCACCAACGGCACCCGCCTCGCGGAGCTTGCGGCACCGCTCGCGAGGGCCGGCTTGAGCGGTGTCAACGTGTCGCTCGACACCCTGCACCCCGTGCGCTTTCGCGAGCTCACCCGCGGTGGAGACGTGTCGCGCGTGATCGCGGGCATCGAGGCGGCCCAGGCCGAGGGGCTCGAGGTCAAGCTCAACGCGGTGGCCCTGGGCGGGCTCAATGATCAGGATGCGGGCGAGCTCGTCGACTGGGCGTGGCAGCGCTCGATCACGCCGCGTTTCATCGAGCTGATGCCGCTCGGTGAGGCCGCGAGCTTGCCGAAGGAGCGCTTTCTTTCGCAGTCCGAGCTGATCGAGCGGCTCGGCGACCGCGTCGAAGAACGCGGCGCGGGGGCGCACATCGCGGGGCAGGGGCCTGCGCGCTATCTGCCCGCCAAGGATGGCTCGGGGCGGCGCGTCGGCTTCATCACGGCCGTCTCCAACGACTTCTGCGACTCGTGCAACCGGGTTCGGATCACGGCCCGCGGTGAGATTCGCGCGTGCCTCGCCTCTCGCGTGTCGGTGTCCTTGCGCGACGTGATGCGTGGGGGTGGCGACGACAGGCAGCTCGCATGGGCGCTGCATCACGCCCTCGGGACCAAGTCCGCCGGTCATTTTTTTGGCGATCCCGAGGTGCGCGAGCATACGCATGTGGGGATGAGCCTGATCGGAGGCTGAGTTTGCGCGCTACGTCTTGGGGTTTCTTGGGGTTCGTGTCTTCGATGGTGTTTGGGGCTGGCTGCGGCCAGGGTCGGGGCGAGCTGCGCGAGTGGCGCGCCGAAGATCATCAACCCCCGGCCGCCACGGCCGCCACGGGGCAAGGCAGCGCCGAAGAGGGTGGCGATCCGCAAGAGCGCGCGGTGGCGGCGCTCTGGGGCATTCGCTGTGCGACCTGCCATGGCATGGGTGGGCGCGGAGACGGCGAGCAGCGGCCCCCGGGCACGAACCTGCCTGACTTGAGCAGCGCGGCGTTTCACGCGGAGCGCACGGACGCCCAGCTGCGCGAGGTGATAGCCAAGGGGAGGGGCCTGATGCCAGCCTTTGGGGAGGAGCTGTCCGACGAGGGCATCGACGCCCTGGTGCAGCACCTTCGCCGGCTGAAGAAAGGCTCGTGAAAGTCTCCGCGGGGGTTTTGCGAAGGCCCGCGAGATCAGTTACATGGGGGACACTTTTCCGGAGTCGTCTAAAGGCAGGACGGCGGACTTTGGATCCGCTAATGATGGTTCGAATCCATCCTCCGGAACCACCGAGCCAGCACGTACTCGGTAACGCTGTGCTCGTAAACGTGCGGCAGGGTGCGGGCTGACGAGGGCGTGAGGCGGGTTGATGGCCGAACGACGCAAGTACCGCGACCTGTGTGACGTGTACGAACGGAGCGTGAAGCGTTTCTCGGCGCGTCCGCTTTTCGGCACGCGAGAGGCACGCGACTTTCACTGGCTCAGCTACCGCGACTTTGGCAGCCAGGTCGACCAATTGCGCGCAGCGCTCGTGGCTTCAGGCTTGAAGGCTGGCGATCGCGTGGCGCTGATCGCGCCGAACTCGATCACCTGGGCCCAGGTGGCCTTCGCCACCTACACGAGCGGCGCGACTCTCGTGCCGATCTACCCCTACCAGCGCTACGACGATTGGCTCGACATCCTGCAGGATGCTGCCCCGAGCTTCGTCTTCACTTACGGCATCGAGGCAGCGAGCATCGTCAACGGTTGGCGCGCAGAGCTCGAGGTCGAGCCCACGGTCGTGTGCGCGAGCGAGCGCTCCCTGAAGGGCGCCATCGGCTTCGATGAGCTCATGGAGCGGGGGCTCGGCCTCACCGAGCCGGTCGTCCACCCCGATCCGTCCGAGCTCTGCCTGATCATGTACACCTCCGGCACGACGGGCAGGCCGAAGGGCGTGGAGCTCACCCACGACAATGTCGCCTCCAACCTGGACGCGCTGCACCAAATCTTTCCCGTCGTTCCCGAAGATCGCTCGCTCGCCTTTCTGCCCTGGGCCCATGCCTTCGGACAGGTGGTCGAGCTGTACGGCCTGTTTTCTGTGGGCGCCTCGCTCGCCATCGCGCCGAGCGAAGAAGAGATCGTGAAGAGCCTGCGCGAGGTGCGGCCCACGCTGCTGTTCAGCGTGCCCAAGCTGTGGAATCGCCTCTACGACACGCTGCAGGAGCGCATCCGCAACGAGGGGCCCGTGCAGCGCAAGCTGTTCGAGGAGGGCCTCGACAACGCGCGCCTGCGCCGGCGCATCCGCAAGGAGGGGCGCGCGAGCGGCATCCTCGAGCTCAAGGCGAAGCTCTTCGATGCACTCGTGTTCGACCGGATTCGCGCGCAGTTTGGTGGGCGCGTGCGCTACGCGGTCAGCGGCGGCGCGCAGCTCGCCCCCGAGGTCGCAGAGCTCGTCGACAGCCTCGGCATCACCTTGTATGAGGGCTATGGCCTCACCGAAGCCTCGCCCATCGTGAGCGCCAATTGGCCCGGTGCGCGCAAGCTCGGTTCGGTGGGCAAGCCCTTGCCCGGCGTGAAGGTCGCGATCGATCTCAGCGTGGGGCCGAACAGCCGCGACGGCGAGATCGTCGTCTACGGGCCGAACGTGATGCGCGGCTACCACGGCTCACCCGACGATACCTCGAAGATGATCGGTGCCGACTCGGGACTGCGCACCGGCGATCTCGGCTACGTCGACAAGGACGGTTTTCTGTTCGTGACGGGGCGCCTGAAAGAGCAGTACAAGCTCGACAATGGACGCTACGTGGTGCCGTCGCCGCTCGAGGCCGACCTCAGGGCGTCCCGTTTCATTCGCAGCGTGATGATCCACGGCGATGGGCGCCCGTACAACGTCGCCCTGATCGTGCCTGAAATCGAGCTTCTGACCGAGTGGGCGGGTGAGCACCGCTTGTCCGTTTCGGGCCTCGAGCAGCTGCTCGCTCACACCGAGGTTCGCGCCCTGCTCGCGCGCGAGATCGAGCGCTGT
>CAYNOM010000788.1:0-3395 GCA_964398415.1 uncultured Polyangiales bacterium
CAGCGTGCGCCGGCTCGGCACCTTGCTCATCTCCGATCCCGTGGCGCGAAGGCGCCGGGTCTCCGCCATCCAGGGACGCATGCTGCGTCAGGCCATGGGCAGGCTGGGTGCGTGCTTCGTGAAGCTCGGCCAGGTGATGAGTAGCCGCCCCGATCTGTTCGACCCCGAGATGATCGACGAGCTGCGCACGCTGCAGGACAAGCTGCCGCCTTTCTCCTTTGCGATCGTCGAGCGCACGCTCGAGGAGGCCCTGCACCGCCCCCTCGCTGAGGTGTTTGCCGAGCTCGACGAGGCGCCGGTCGCGGCCGCCAGCGTGGCCCAGGTGCACCGCGCGCGCCTGCGAAGCGGCGAGGAAGTGGCCGTGAAGGTGCTGCGGCCGAACGTGAAGGCGCAGGTCGAACGCGACGGTGCGTTGCTCCTGTTCGGCGCCAAGCTCTTGAACCTGCATCCCGTGATCCGCCTGTCCGATCCGGTGGGGTTCACGCGTGCGTTCGTCAGCGGCCTTCTGCACCAAACCGATCTGCGCATCGAGGCCGAGCACTACGTGCGCTTCGCCCAGAACTTCGCGCGAGAGCCGCGCGTGGCCTTTCCCGCCATCCATCGCGCGCTGTCGAGCGAAAAGGTGCTGGTGATGGACTTCGTGCGTGGGCAGAAGCTCGACGCGCTCGGCCCCGGCGACCACTCGGCCATCGCCACCACGCTGCGCGAGGCCGCCTTCAAGATGTGCCTCGTGGATGGCTTCGTGCATGCCGACATGCACCCGGGCAACATGCTCGTGCGCGACGACGGGGTGCTCGTGTTCTTCGACGTGGGCCTTTCGACCGCGATCGCGCCGAGCACCCACGAGATGTTCGTCGACATGACGAAGTGCATCGCCATGGGCACCACGGACGACATGATCGAGCACTTCCGCCGCTTCCATCTGTACCTCGGCGAGGTGAGCTGGGACGACATGCGCAGCGACATCGAGCAGCTCACGTCCACTTTTCGCGGCCAGGCCGTGGCCGAGCTCGACTACGGCAAGCTCGTCAACGAGCTGCTCGCCATCTCACGCAAGTACCACGTGCGTCCGATGAGCGACCTTGCGCTCGTCATCGTGGGCACCGTGACGGCCCAGGGCATCGCCAAGATGCTGTGTCCCGACGTCAACGACTTCGCCGAGATGTCGAAGTACCTCGTGCCCCTGCTCGCAAGGCGCGGACAAACACTCCCGGACAGCGACGAAGCTCGCGCCGCGCGCGCTGCGCTCGCTTCCTGAGCTTCGCGCGCGACGTCGGCTATTTCAATTCGCAAAACCCGTTCGGCATGCGCCCAAGCGGGCTGAATTCCTGCCGTGTCGAGATGTTTCAGCGCCATTGGTTGGCCTTCGCTACACGCTTTGATTTCTTCGAAAGAAGGCCTTTCAGATTGTGCCGCTTCAGGTGTTAGATGCTCCCAATCTTCGTCGCGCGTCACGTGCGGCGCTTGGCTTGTGGAGGGAAACGCATGAGACGTACTTGGCTCGGGATGGGGCTGTGCCTATCGCTGTCGGCGCTCGCTTGTTCGGGAGATGACGCGGGCGCGACCGATCAGATGCCGTTCAATGGCGGCAACGATCCGGCGACCGCGGGCAACGGCGGCAATACGAACGCGGGCAACGGCAACGCGGGCAACGGCAACGGCAACGACGGTGCGGACGCGGGCAACGGCGACGACGTCACGCGCGACGCGGGAAGCACCGATCCCGGCAACGAAGCGGACGCGGGCAACGGCGAGCCGGGAACCGACGCGGGCGAACCGAATGATGGCGACGCGGGCAGCGCACCCATTGAGGATGCAGGCGCCGGGGAGCCCGATCCGGGCGGAGGCGTGACACCTCCAGCGCTCGTCGCCGGCTGTGCGGGCCAGAAGCTGCGCGAAGGCATCCCCAGCGACCTGAGCGCGCGGGGTCCGTGGCCGGTGGGCGCGGTGACCACCACGTTGGGCGGCGTGCGCGCGGAGGTCTGGTACCCCGGGCAGATCGGCAGCGATGCCCAGAAGCCGGACGTCATCTACAGTCTCGAAGATCAGCTGCCCGACTCCGAAAAGGGCAAGATCAAGCCCGAGGCGCGCAGCCCACGCCAGACCTGCGACTGCAAGCGCGGTCTGCCGCTCGATGCCGAGGCCGGCCCCTATCCTGTGCTCGTGTTCGTGCATGGCACTGCAGGCTTTCGCACCACGAACCTCGAGAACACCGTCCACTGGGCGAGCCGTGGCTTCGTGGTCGTCGCCGCCGACCATCCGGGCATCCAGCTCAAGGACATGCTCGGCGGCCTGGGCCTCGGCGGCGGCTCCAACCAGGCGGGCGATGCGCGTCGCATGCTCGAGGCACTCGCCACGCCGAGCGGCGACTTGGCGTTTCTCGCTGGCCATCTCGACCTCACGCGCGTGGGTGCCATGGGCCACAGCGCAGGCGCGCAGGCCGTCAGTGGCCTCGGCGACGTCGCCGACGTGATCATCCCCTACGCGGGCGGCAACGCGGTCACGCAGGACCGCGTGAAGAGCGCCATGTTCGTCACCGGCGACAAGGACGCGGTCGTGGCGCCGAGCACGAACGGCTACGACGGCACGACCACCAAGCCGAAGCGGCGCGTGTGGATCAAGGATGGCGGACATCTCGTGGGCGGTAGCCTGTGCGTCATTCGCGATCCCACCGATCCCACGAAGGACATCGTCGCGCTCGCCAACGAGTTCCAGATTGGAAACCTCTTTCTCAGGCCCTTCTTCGGCACGTTGTTCGACGGCTGCAACACGACACCCGATGCGACCGATGGCGACTTCATCCCGGCCTCGCGCGGCATCGAGATCCTGAGCTACGTCAGCACCGGTCAGTTCGAGGAGGCCTTGCACTGCAGCGCGAGCGCAACCGCGCAGCTCGCACGCACGCGAGAGGTGTTTGGTGCCGATGTCTCCGCCTACGTGGCGGAGCTGCCTTGAGTCGCGGAAGACGAGATCTTCGCGCAGACAGGTCGTGTTAGCGTGCGCCCGCTTCGTGGGACGCACGCGCTGCCGTACGGTTGGCTCGTGGTGGAGGGGAACATCCAATGAATAGCTTGTCTCGAACTTTGAGTTGTTTGGCACTGATCGTCGGTTGCTCGAGCGGAGGCGACGACGCGAAGGGCACGGACCAAACCGCCGATCCCGCGGGCGAAGGTGACGCGGGTGCAGGCGGAGGCGGTGGCGATGGCACGGGCGGCTCGTCCGATACCCCAGGCGGCGGCGACGAACCGTCAGGCGCGTTGTCGCCCACGCCGCTCGTCGATGGCTGCGAAGGTCAGAAGCTGCGCGAGGGCATCCCGGACGACCTGGCGGAAAACGGCCCCTGGCCGGTCGGCGCGGTGACCACCACGCTCGGCGGTGTCAACACGGAGGTCTGG
>CAYNOM010000789.1:0-3390 GCA_964398415.1 uncultured Polyangiales bacterium
GGCCGGGGAGGGGGGCGCCTTCGCAGCGGAGCGGGGCGGCGTCGGGGGAGGCGTCGGGGGTGGGTGGTGCTTGGTCGCGGGGCGTCGGGTTGGTGCCGGGGCCGCAGGCGGTGAGGACGAGGGTGAGCGCGCTGAGCGAGAGCGATCCGCGAAGGTAGGTGGTGCGACGCATGGGAGCCCTCCATGACATGGCGGGCAGCGTTCACTGTCGCGTGCGCGCCTGCAAGCGGCGCGACGAGTGCGATGACCTTCTATCGGCCGGCGCCGCAACCCACGTTGCGGCTCGTCACGTGCTGGGGATACGTGGACGTGGTCGCGTACACCCTCCTAGGAATACGACACTTAGAGCGCAATCAAAATTCACGGCCATGGGTAGAATTACCTATCGACGAATCTCGGAGATGGCCGTGAAACGCTACGTTGATTTCTATTCCGTAACTTCGTCAATTTCTTGCTTGCGCCTGGCATAGGCGTTCGTCAATGTCCGGGCACGGTCGGGCCAAGAGGGGCGCGGGCGGAGGAGACACCGCATGCGAGTGCAAGGACGAAGCGGCGCACTGTTTTGTGCGAGATTGATTGTGGTGCTTGCGGCGGGCTGTGGCTCGGCGCCGTCCACGCCGAGTGACCAGGGCGGGCCAGACGGAACCCTTCTCGACGTCGGCACCGACGCGGGCGGCCCGTGCGCGGACGTGGAATGCGGCACCGGTTCGGCATGTGTCATCACCTCCGGAACGCCGGTGTGCGAGTGTCTTCCGGGCTACTACGACTGCTCTGGCGAATGCACCGCGCCAACCCTTGACCAGACCCCCAGGCAGGAATACTCGCAGCGGATTGGAGTGGCGGATGACTCGCTCGACTGCGTAGGGCAGTTCGCGTTTCCAGGGGTCAACGGCTACCTGACGACGGTGCGTGTCGGACTCCCCGAAGGCCTTGAGTTTACCTTCGCTGCAAACATTCTCACGGATGAGTGGGCGGACGAATCGACGGGCATCCGCGCCGACAACTCACTGGCGTGCCACGAACAGACGTGGGCGGTAGGGTCCCCAAGCACTGGGAGCGGCGTAGGCCGCCTCCCACCCGACTGTACGCTCGCTATGTGTCCACTTCCCTCTGAGACACACCTGACGACCGTCTACCTCGATCCTCCCTTGCCGGTTGCAGTGGGTGATACCGTCTACATGCAGTTCTTCTTCGATACCGCCGGACAGAGGTTCGCGGGGACAATTTCTCTCGACTACGTCGGTCGCTCGAGCACGAATATTCACGGCGACGTACTCCGCTTCGAGACCCTGGTGGCTTCGTGCGACGAGTAGAAGCGGGGCGCGGTGCTCTCGGCGTCATCGCCGCGGCAGCTTGCTTGGTGTTCTGGTCACCCAGAGTCGCTCACGCCTTTCGAACCGCCAGCGACCTGGACGCCTTCCCAGCCCAGGCATCACCGATCGCGTGGCGCGGTCAGTTCGTCCTGCGCGTCTTTGACTACACACCCGGTGAGCGTAACCGGTGCACCGACCCGCTCTTCTCGGACGAGGAGAGCCGCCTCAGACTGGGGTCATGCTTCCGCCGACCAGCTCGAGGCGCTCAGGCGCGGTCCTCCGCAGGCGGTTCCTCGCCCGGGCGGTGCAGGGGCATCGGGTCGGGCACGGTGATCCATCCGATCTCGGCGGCGAGCTCGTCGGGGTCCAGCCGAGCGCGCGTCTGGGCCCAGAAGAGGGGCGAGAGTTCGATGTAGCGGTTCTCGGGCCAGCAGGGGAGGACGCGGATCAGGTCGCGGATGTACTCGCGGGGGTTGAGGTTGTGGAGCTTGGCGGAGGCGATGAGCGTCAGGTGCGCGCCCGCATTCTCGGCGTGCTCGGTGCTGCCCGCGAAGAGGGCGGCGTCGCGGATGCGGACGACCTTGCGAAGCTCGCGTTCACTCCAGTTGTTGTCGATGCGCAGCCGCCCGTCGGTGAGCACAGCACGGAGCGGCCCCTCCTGACGGACCACATACCCGAGCGCCGCGCGGGCGGGCCCGCGACGCTTCTTCTCGCGCTCGTAGTGCTGCTTCGCGAAGTCGATGAACGCATCGATCAAGGGCGCGAGGTGCTGTTGGCGCCGAGTCTTGACCATCGATGGTGGAGGCTTTCCGGCACGGCACTGCCGCTCGACCTCGAAGATCTTGTGCAGATACACGAGCCCCTCCCGCCCTATCGCGAGCTTCGCGAAGGCGGCCTCGAAGAACTTCCTCCGAGCGTGGGACCAACACCCCACCTCGGTGGGCAGTTCCTCGTCGTCAGGTGCGTCGGGGTCGGCCGGTCGGAAGAGCGCGTTGTAGACGCTGCAGGCGTCGGCCTGGATGTGGCCGGCGTACCCCTTGAACAGCGCGACGACGTCTTCGCTGCGATGGCGCTCGGTGAACGTGAACAGGATGTGGTCGCGGTCTGCGATGCGCACGAAGTAGTGGCCCTTGCGACAGGGCCGCCGTGGTCCTCCCTCGAGCTTGCCGGGCTGCACCGCGAAGCCCGTGGCGTCGGTGGCGATGCAGAAGGCGTTGGCCATCGCGTCCTCCTCCATTGCCGTGATGATGGTCTCGTTGAACCGCGCTCCGAGCCGGTCGAGCCAGCGGCTCATCGTGCCCCGGTCGATCGGGGCGCCCTCGAAGAACAGCTCCTGTTCCTGCCTGTACAGCGGGAGGCCCTTGCTGAACTTGTCGGTGGCGATCTCCGCGAGCAGCGACGGCGCCGCGAGGCAGCGCGGCAGCAGCTCCGGCGGCATCTCCGTGGTGAACAACTCCGTGAGCCCGTTCTCGTCGGGACGGGTGGCGTAGGTCGTGCGGACGATCTCGATGTGGAAGTACTCGGCGGGCTTGCGCCCGAGCTTGTGGCTGACCTCGGACTCCGACAGCCGCCGTGCCTTCCCCTCTTCGACGAGCTTCTCCATGACAGGATCCGCGAGCGGCACCGTCTCCTTGCGCAGCCCCATCTCCTCCACCTTGCGGCGACCCTGGGTCTTCGACCCGCGCTTCTTCTTCCCTTTGTCGTCCCCGTCGTCGTCGTCGTCGTTGTCGTCATCGTCGGTCTCGGAGGTGGTGCCCATGGCGCCCCCGAGCGCATCCAGCTGCTGCTTCAACTCCTCGAATTCGAGCTGCATCTGTGTGGTGTCCACACGCTCCGCAGACGCGATGAAGATGCTGCGCTTGAGCAGCTTGAGTTCCAGCTGCAGCTGCATGTACGCCTCGCGCAGCGCCTCATACTGCGCGGCCTGCTTGGTGATCTGCGCCGTCGCGGCCTCGAGCTTCGCCTCGCGCGCGGCGCGCTCAGCGTCTCGCGCGGCAAGCTCGGCGTCTCGTGCGGCAACCGCGGCATTTCGCTCCGCGAGCGTGGCCACGAGCTTCTCCACGAGCTCGCCGCGCTC
>CAYNOM010000790.1:0-3377 GCA_964398415.1 uncultured Polyangiales bacterium
GCCTCGTGCCCCGCGCAAGCCCGCCTCGTGCCCCGCGCACTACATGCGGTGGCGGAGGCCGGCGGACAGTGCGTACTCCACCGGCCCCGTCTCGGGCACCGAGGCGAAGGTGGTCGCGAGATCGCTCTGCACCAACAGGTCGAACACCCGTCCCACGGGCACGGCGAACACGACCATCGCACGAAGGTAAGGGCGCACCACCACATCTCGCGACTCGAAGGTGGCGAAGAACGTGCCGAAGCTCGCGCCGAGGTCGAGCTCGAACGCCTCCGACACGAAGCGCCGCAACAAGAGCGCCGTCACCGCGCGACGCGCCGACTGCAGAGGCTCAGGTTGGCCGCGAGAAGCGATGTAGCCGAGGCCGAAGTCGAAAGCTCCAAAACGCCGCAGGGCGTCGATTTCGTAGCGAAGGAAGGCACCTCCGCCATGCACGCCAGAGCCCGCAAGAAAGCTCAACGTGAAGTCGTCGGGCCGCGCTTGGGGCTCGCTCGGCTCTGAGCTTCGAGCCAAACGGACGCCATAGGGTGGAGGCGCCGGATAGCCGTGTCCCCGCACCTCGCGACCTGGAAACGGAGCCGTCAGCGCCGCGCTCGGCGGAAAGCGATACACGAAGGGATCCCAGCCGTAGAAGCGACGATAGGAGGTGTCCCAAGGATCTAGAACCTCCACCTCTGGGTAAGGTGGCCAAGCGCTGCGGCGACCCGCGTCGAGGCAGATCAGGCCGGGCGGACAGAAGGGGTCTTGAATCTCGCCGGCATCGAAGCGCGAGAAACCATCGACCCAGAACAGCTCGACCACGGCGCGCACGATGGCCGCCGTGGGGTCTGCTCCGAGCTGGTCTCGAGGCAACTGGCGAAACGCATCAGGACGCCCCGGAGGCGAAACGCGCAGCACGACGAAAGACTCGCCCAAACCCACCCAGAGTGTGCCCTTGGCCCTCGGCGCGCGCGGATCGACGAGCGACACGAGCTCGCCCCCGAGGGCCGCCTCGAGCTGGGCTCTCAGCACATCGACGGTGAGCAACGGGTCGAGGCCCTCCGTGACGAACAGCACCGGAGCGCCAAGAGCCTGCCTACGTTGGGGCTGGGCGGCAGCGTCAGGCGCCGGCGACGACTCGGCGGGCTGGACCGGAGGCGAAAGCGGCGCAAGCCCTGGGCTGGGCGTGGCCTGCGCCGAGAGACGAAGTGGAGAGAGGCACGCGAGCAGAAGCAGTGCCCCGACGCCCCTTCGCACCCCACGTTGACTCACGCGCGCTCGCGCCCCGGCTGTCACGCTCCGTCGCCTCACACTTCCATCCTAGCCCGTCCGCGAAGCCCCTCGTTTCGGCGTTTTCAGCTTTGGGCCGTCTGCTCGATCAGACCTGCTCGCTTGAGCAGCGCCTGCGGGCTCGGCTCGCGTCCCATGAAGCCCTTGTACAGCTCCATCGGGTCGGCTTCGTTCCCGCGCGACAGAATCGCCTCTCGGAATGCGCGCCCCACCTCGCGGCTGAACACACCGCCCGCGGCGAAGCGCGAGAAGGCGTCGGCTTCGAGCACCTCGGCCCACTTGTAGCTGTAGTAGCCGGCTGCGTAGCCAACGGGAGAGCCGAACAGGTGGCCAAAGCCCGCGATCATCGCGTAGTCGTCCGGAAGGGCCACCGGCGAGTGCTCGCTCATGATGCGGCGCGCGTAGGCCATCACGTCGCCATCGCGCTCGGGCCGATAGTGGATGTGCAGCGCGAGATCGACCGTGCCGAGGCCCAGCTGCCGCATCTGCGCGTTGGCGGCGCGGAAGGTGCGGGTGCGTTGCAGCTTTTCGAGCAGTGCCTCGGGGATGGGCTCGGCGGTCACGTAGTGGCGTGCGAACAGGTCGAGCGTCTCCCGCTCCCAGCAGAAGTTCTCCATGATCATCGAGGGCAGCTCGACGAAGTCCCAAGCGACGCGCGTGCCCGCGAGGGAGCGCACCCGCGCCTTCCCGAGCAGGTGGTGCAACAAGTGCCCGAACTCGTGAAACAGGGTCTCGACCTCTTGGTGGGTGAGTAAGGCTGGCTTTGTGCCCACGGGAGGACTCGCATTGGCGCACATCACGCCGAGGTGTGCCGCGTGGCGGCCGCCGGGCACAGCCGTGATGAAGTCGGCCATCCAAGCCCCACCGCGCTTTTGCTCGCGCGGGTAGAGGTCGGCATAAAACGCGCCGATCTGCGCCCCCGACTCGTCCGTGACGATGTAGTAGCGAACCTGCTCGTCGTAGACGGGCACACCGTTCTTGCGCTCCACACGAACGCCGTAGATGCGATGCACGAGCTCGAACATGCCATCGAGCACCGCGTCCACCGAGAAGTAGGGGCGCAGCTCTTCCTCGTCGAAGTCGAAGCGCGCCCTACGCAACTTCTCCGCGTAGTAGCCCACGTCCCAGGGCGAAAGCGGTGGCGCGTCTTCGCCCTCGAGCTCGCGCCTAAAGGCCTCGAGCTCCGCGTTCTCCCGCGCGAAAAACGGCTGGGTGGCGCGGCGCAGGTCATCGAGAAAGCTCTCCGCCTTGGCTCCCGCCTTCGCCATCCGATCTTCGAGGTTGAGGTCTGCGAAGCTTGCGAAGCCGAGCAGCTTCGCCTTCTCCGCGCGCAGCCTGAGAATCTCGGCGATGAGTGGTCTGTTGTCGTGTGGAGCCTGGGTCGCGCGCGTATTGTAGGCCTCGTAGAGCTGCCTGCGCAGGGCCGCGTCGTCGGCGTAGGTCATCACCGCGACGTAGCTCGGTTGTTGCAGCGTGAAGCGATAGCCATCCCCGTGCCCGCGCACCTTGGCACTCTCGGCCGCCGCCTCGAGCGCACTTTGCGGCAACCCCGAAAGTCGCGCGCGGTCGTGGATCAAGAGCTCGAAGGCGTTGGTCGCATCGAGTAGGTTCTGGCTGTACTGCGTCGTCAGCTTGCTGAGTGCCACGCTCAGCTCCGTGAGCCGTGTCTTGTCGTCCGGACCAAGCTCGGCGCCGTGGCGACGGAAGTCGTCGAGGGTCAGGGTGAGAAAACGGCGCCGCGCAGGGTCGAGCACCCTCGCCTCCTCGGTCTCGGCGAGCTCTTTCAGCACCCGGTACAAGCCCTCATCGAGGGCGATGCCTGCATAGAAGGCGCTCACCTCCGGCTGCACGGCGTTGTAGGCCTCGCGCAACGCCGGCGTGGTCAGGGTCGACTCGAGATGCCCCACGATGGCCATCGTGTGCTCGAGCTCCTCGGTGGCCGCGTCCAAGGCGCCGAGGGTGCTCGCGTAGGTTCGCGGCCCCTCGTGCTCGCGAATCAGCCGCAAGCGCTCGCGTGCGCCCTCGAGAAGCAGGCTGACGGCCGGACGCACGTGCGCGGCGGAGATGCTGTGAAAAGGAACGTCGAAGCGATAGGAGAGCAGCGGGTTTTC
>CAYNOM010000791.1:0-3372 GCA_964398415.1 uncultured Polyangiales bacterium
TGCGTCTGTTTCAGCTGATGCACGGCATCGCGGCCACAGGCAGCGCAGACCCTGCCACGCGCAGAAAGCTCGTCAGTGTGTGTGGAGGGTAAGGTGAACAGGTGGATTCGCAGCACTGCCGCCACGTGCCTTGCGCTCGTGTCGCTTCTGAGCGCGTGCTCCGAACAGAGGCTCGAGCGCATTACAAGGATCACGGTTACCGGTGAGCTGGCGGAAGGCCTGGAGCTCGTGGGGGAGGCTCATGCCGTAGCCACACGAGATAGCATTGCTTGCAGAGGCTTCTCCATGGTGTCTGGCAAGTTCTCCCGCATGCGCCTGCATGCTAGCGATGCCTCGTTTCGGCGTCTCGGTAGCAAACGCTACGCCCTCGTGTACGACCTCCACGATGTGCCACGCGGCGGGTTCTGCGCGTGGAGGCTGACCGGATTCGGCGTGGCAGCGCGCAGAGCCGGTGTCGCGCACACGGGTTCAGCTGTGATGGTCATGTCCCTCGACTACCCGCCCGATACCGGGATGCTTCCGCTGGAGAGACTTCGACCGCAATCCGCTGAGGAAGAAACGCGCGTCTCCCACTGTACGCGCGAGCGCCTGGTGGAGTGCACGACGCTCTCTCAGAAAGTTGCGCCCTTTGAGGGCGAAGGAACGTTTCATCTGAACGTACGTTGGGCCGAAGAGGATGGACATGAGTGATCGTTCCCTCGATGCGGTCTACAACGAGTACTGCGGGGTGCAGGCCGAGCTCGAGGCGCTCTCGCCCGGGGCGGCGCGGTACCGCGATCTTCAAGCAAAACGGGACGAGCTCTGGGACGAATACATCAACGGCGGTGGCGCCCGGATTCCCTGGCACAAGCGACTCGAAGACGTCCAGTACCAAGACGACTTCGAGGTCATGCGCCATGGCTACACAGGCGACCTGCTAACCCAGCTCCGCGCCATGCTCGGCCTCCCGCTCGATGCTCCCGACAACACGCCCTACTTCCTTGCCAGAGAGCAGTCCGCAGTCGAGGCCTTCCAGGAGAGTCATCACCTGCCTGTCACCGGCGTCGTCGACCGGGTGACGTGGTCGGCACTCGTGGCCGAGAGCGCTGAGCTGTTGGTACCCGACGAGGTGTCCTATGAAGTCGCCACCGCGTGGCGCGGCGGTGGGGTCATGACGCCGACACCACTGCGGCTGCGCGCTCCAGACACGTGGCAGTTCCTGCTGGAGCCTACGGCGCACCGGACGTTCGCAAACCAGCACAACCTGGGGATCTTGGCCTCGCTCGTCTATGAACCCGTCAACCCCAAAGTGACCGAGTATGGTCTGACTGCCCGTGATCGAATGCAGCGCATCGTGGGACCGCTGTATCGGGAGGACTGGATTCTCGAGTTCGACGACCTGCGTTGGATGCCCATCGCGGCAAGCTCACGCGATGCCTATCAGTACCAAGATCTCAGGAGCAGCGACACCGACAGTCAGGGCTTCGTCATCTGGAACTCAGCTCACGTGATCGTCGCGCTGCGCGGCACAGAGGGCAAGCTCAGCGACATCCAGACTGACCTGGCTGCCAAGCCGCGTGTCTGGATGTTCGACGGGACCTTCGACGCGCGCGGCAACGCGGCAGGTCGGCGGGGCCTTCAGACCCACACCGGTTTCTGTCGCGCCTTCGAATCCGTGCGAGAGCAGCTCAGCAATGCGCTCGGGAAGGCCACTGCCGACTCCCCCACCAAGCCCATCTTTCTCACCGGGCACAGCCTGGGCGCCGCTTTGGCGTGCCTCGCGGCCTGCTACCTGCTCGATCACCCGAGGTTCGGGAGGCACCCGATCCAGCTCTACAACTTCGCTCAACCTCGTGTTGGCAACGCGGCCTTCGCGCGGCACTACTGGATCGAGCGGACGAACCCGCGCTTTCAGTACTTCCGCATGGCGCACATGTTCGATCCGGTCACGATGGTGCCGAGCGCGATCCTCGCTGGGGATGTCGCGGATGGCATCGACACGCTCATGTTGTGGATGGGTGCGACGGGCCTCAGTGTCGCTGAGCTGTACAACGTGGCCAGGCCCGCGCTGAAGCCGTACATCCAGAAGCAGCTCGAGAAGGCGTGCCCGCCCGAGGTCGACTACCGCCACTTCGGCGTGCCCGTGTGGCAGGGCGTGAACGAGGACGACGTCCCGTTTCTAGTCGAGCATCCCCAGAGTGTGGCCATGCGCGAGATCGAGAGCGCCGAGTCCGTCAAGGTGCGCTCGATCTGGGACGAGATCCCACTTGCCAACGCGCGCCATCACCGGATGGGCTCTTACTTTCGCGCCCTGATCGATGTGTTCGAGCGCAACGCCAAGCGCTACCTCTCGGGCCGGGAGGCCGCGCCGCCGCTTTCCGAACGTGGGCTCGAGCCCCTCGTCACGGCGCTGCTGCATCGCCACAACCAAGGCTTTCGGGCGTCCAACAAGGCCTATCTTACCCGCCGCGAGCTGCGCGAGTGCGTCGAGGGAGGGCGGTGAGCTCCCCCTCGCCCGCGGGGAGAGGGGGTTGGGGGGGTGAGGTTCTGGTAGGTGGTGTGCCGCCCACCCGTGGTTGCTCGGAACCGCTCACGCTCACGCTCACGACCACGCCAAAGAGCCCCGTCGTGCGCTCCCCCTCGCCCGTGGGGAGAGGGGGTTGGGGGGTGAGGTTCTGGTAGGTATGCCGCCCCAGCTAAAGCGCACAGAAATCCGGCCCCTCCACCATGTTGCAGGCGTTGGCGCCTTCGGGACAATCCGACACGCTGTTGTTGCACTCGACCGTACAAAGGAACTGCCCGCTCGTGTCCTGCAGGACGCAGAAGCCGTCGTCGACGCCCTCTGCGCCGCACTTCGTGTTGTCACCCGAGTTGGGCAAGTCTTTCGTGGCATCCCCGGGGTTGGGCGTGCCGCAGCGCTTGTTGCGGTAGTCTAGGTGCGCCCTGCAGGTCGCGCTTGCCACGCTGTAGGTGCAGACCGTCGCTGGGGCGCCATCCGCCGTCGCGATGTTCTCGGCTTTGCCAAAGTAAGGTCTTACGCAGGAGCCTGGACCGGTGAACACCTTCATGCAGACGCGCTCGCCGGTGCCCGCGGCTGCAGCGACTGCGACGCAGGCTTGGTCGGTCTGGCACTCGAGGTTGCTGACGCAGGCCTGACACAGCGTCTTGCTCTGCGGGGTTCGCCCGTCCGAGCACTCGTTGGTGTCGGCGTCGCAGACGTTGGCGCCGGCATTGCACGCGCTGCGCTTGTCGCGGGTGCACTCGACGCAGGTGCCGCTGCGACAGACGTTCTTGCCGGGCACGTCAGTGCACTCGTTATCGTTCTGACAGGGGACGCACTTGTTCGCGACGCAGGCCGAGGCTTCGGCGTTGCCGCTGCAATCCCCCGCCGTA
>CAYNOM010000792.1:0-3372 GCA_964398415.1 uncultured Polyangiales bacterium
GCGGGCGAGCGGCACGCGGCCAGCTGCAGCGCTAGCGGCGATAGGACCGAGGGCAGCGCGTAGCTCCGCGCGCGTCATGGGCGTCCCGCGCACCGCAGCGCGCTCTCGGTCCGCTGGAACATGGACGATGCTCAAAACCTGAAGTTCGCGAGGTAGATCTGAAACGTATCCGATTTGCCTCCGGTCGGATGCCGCGCGCGTGGCGGAAACGTGAGACCCTCGGCGAAGTTGATCAGTGTTTGGAACGTGCCGCCGATGGTGACCTCACCGCCCGGGCCGGCGACAACCCGCTCCCACAGCGTCTGCCCCCCAACCTTGCTCTGGTCACCGAAGCGGGCGCTGTGCAGGTGTTTGCCCTCGGCGGAGAAGTGGGCGAGGCCCAGGTAGCCGAGGTAGAGCGGGGGCGAGGGCGTGCCGTCGTGGTTGTAGGTGTCGATCGTAAACGCACTGCCGGTGACCCAAACACTGTCGTCCGGGGCGATGGCGAGATCACGGCCCGCCGCGAGCTTGACGTCGCGGGGGCCAGGATCCCCTCCACCGAAGGAGTCCGCGAAGAGCACCTCTCCCGTGGGCGAGATCTTGACGAGGATCATGTCTTGGAAGCCCTCTTTCGGGGCGACTACCTTGTCACCGATGGCGATGGAGCCTTCGCGAATCAGGCCGGTTGCCCACACGTTACCGAGCGAGTCGTTCGCGATCGCGACGAGCGTCGAAACGATGGGCGCCGTTCCCACTGGGGCGGCGACAAACGGAAAGCTGGTCGCGTGGTCGGCGCCGACGTGCCCGATCGCTCCAAGACGCTGCTCAGGACCAAACGTCCACGTCTGATCCCCCCACGTCGAACCGTCGTAGAGCGAAGAGACAAACCACACCCCGCCGCGGCCGTCTCTGGCCATTTGCTCCGGCCACTCGCTCTTTGCCCCGCCGTACGACGTGCTCCACAGGTACTCGCCGTCCAGGGTGAGCTGGGCGATGAAGCCATCCGAAGTGTAGGGCTCGCCGCCGCGGTGAACGAGGTCATGCTCAGGCTCCTTGCCTGGCGAGAGATTGATGGTCTTGGTGAAGTTTCCCCCGATCCACATGGAGTCTCCGCTAGGCGCGATGGCACGCGCGTTGACGTGGGGGAATGCGTGCGCGTGCAAGAGCTCTCCGGCCGGCGTGAATTTTGCCAGAAAGGTCGCGAAGTCCTCGGCGACCAGGCCAGCCCCGATCGGCATCTCGTAGAAGAAGCCTCCCGACCACCAGATGTTGCCGTCCTTGTCTTGGGCGAGCTTTCCGTCGTGCTGGCGTGACCCCCGCGTCTTGTAGCTGCGGGCCCACAACGCCTTGCCCTGGGGAGAGAACTTGGCGAGAAAGGCGCTGAGGCCCTCCGCGCCCACCCAGATGCCCTCACCGACGGGTCCACCCAGATTGTGCGCGCCGCTGATTTCCCCGGAGATCCAGAAATTGCCATCGCGATCGCGCAGCAGGCCACCCACCGACTCGCCGCTGAACGTGGGATCTCCGAACGTGCGAGCCCACTGCACAGCCGCGGTGCAAACCGTTGCGTCTTCGTACACGTCCACGCTGGCCTGCGGGCACAGGCACGACGCATCGGCCTCGCCCGTGCAGACGGGTTGAGTCGCGCAGGGGGCGACGGCGCACGAGCGAAGGCAGACCCCGTCATCCCGGTAGCGCTCGCAGCGCGGGCAGGTGTTCTCGGCGCAACCTCCACAGCCAGCGTTGACCGAGAGGGTAATCGAGGAATTGCCATCGTCGCAGTCGTTGCTGCTCGCTACCCAGCCCTCCGGCGGCTCGCAGCTCAACATCGGCTCGAGGTGACGTCCGAGGCCGTCACCGTCCTGATCGCGGAAAAACGGCGTGGGCGTGCAGCGTGCATCCCCACCGTCGGTGGCGGGCCCAGTGTCGGTCACTGTATCGGCGTCGCGAGAGACCTCCGCGTCAACCGGTGCGTGCCCCCCATCGAAGAGACCGCCATCGCCCCGTGTCCCGACCGTTACACCCGAGTCGCCTTGGGTGTTGGACGCAAGCTCGCGTGAGCTGGCGCAGGCACCGAGGAGCGAGAGCGTGGCCACGAGGAGAACGGCGCATGGACAGGGTGGGCGAGGCACGAACACCGGGCGACTATCCCCGCGATAGGCCACGCAGGCAAGCCCCACGCTCGGGCGCGATGTGCAGGTTGGGGTGATAACACCTGGTTACCCCCGACCGAAGTGCGATACAGGTTCCGCAAGCCTTGACCCATCTTGGACGTGATCGTAAGGGCAACCTTACCTGAGCAGTAAGTCTTCGGCCCCCTGGAGTATTGCCATGAAGTGGACATGCCGTGCGGCGTCTGCCGCGGCGTTGTGGTGCGTTTGCGACGTCGCGCATGCGCAAGAGCTGTGGACGGTCAACAGCGACCCGGCGACTACCACACAGCCGCCCATCGTGCGGACGTGCAACAGCCCGTGGGCCGACAATCTCGATCGGCAACTCGAGTGCCGCAACGCGGAGATCGACTCGAACGCGTCGTGCCCGTTCGTGGTGACGGAGCCCCGCGTAGACGGCGACCCCGAGGAAAGCGAGCTGGCGTATCATTACGCGTGGCAGCAGTGCCTCGGTCCCGACGGCACGTTTCACCCCACGTACGACGCCACGCGCGTCTTCGGCCCCGAGCAATACCTGCCCGACGAGAATCCGCACCGCGTCGTTGAGTGGGCAGACTTCAGGACGGAAGCCAAGAAGCGCGCGATGGAGCGCCTCGAGGGCAACGCGGCGGTCGTCGAAGAGAAGCTGAAGTTCTGCGCGGACGAGTTCTTGCCGGTGTACCCTGGCTGCGACGGGGGCAGTTTCACGAGCGTTGCCACTCCAGACGGGACGGAAGTCGCCCTTTGCGGCGTGTCGTTCGAAACCGGTGCCGGCGCGGGAGGCCGCACTTTGATCCCGCGTGCCGCCGGGGACAACCTCGACCAGGCGTTGCCGGGGAGCACCTTGCCGCGGCTACCCCAGTGCCTGTTTCGCGAGAACGCGGGGCCAGGGTCGGAGTGCGGCTCGGGTTTCGTGTGCGAGTCGCCGGGCCCAGGCGGGCTCCGCTTTGCGGGTGCGGATCGACGGCAGTTCACCTCCCTTCGGGACCTGGTGCGCGCCAACCCGACGTCGGCAACGTCGGTCGTCACGACGCTGCTCGATAGTTACCTGGACGCGACATACGCGGCCGTCGTGAACGCCGACGGCGCGCTCGATGGCGAATCGGCGTCCTACTGCAACGACATCGCCAAGGACGTGTGTCGCTCACGCGACCCGGCGTACTTTCAGCTGAACAACTCCATGCTCGAGGTGCTCGACACGACGGCAGCGCTGAATCCGCGCAAGGACATCATGCTGGTGCTG
>CAYNOM010000793.1:0-3363 GCA_964398415.1 uncultured Polyangiales bacterium
GCTTCGCACCCGCTCGGCATCCTGGGCTTTGAAGTAATCGGCCAGGGCTCCGAGCCCGACGTAGGGTGGCATGTGGGCGCCGAGCGACGCCAAGAGGGCCATCAGCATCAACAGCGACTCGGGCCGCCTCAGGCGATCGGGCGCGCTCTTCAGCAGCTCTACGAACGCATCGAGCCCACCGCCCCTGCCCGATCTCGGGGGGTCGCGCGCTTCGTCATGCTCTGCACCATGCCGATCGTCCACGCAGCCGCCTCGAACGCCGGTTCGACCACCGGCCGATCAGACTCACCCGGCCTCACCCTCGCCCGAGCGCGAGCCGGCACCCAAAGACTCAGGGTAGCGCACGCGCACTTCCATTGCGAATCCGTCCAAAGCGGCCTCGAGCCGGGCCTTGCGCGAGGGCTTGTCGAGGGCTGAAAGGCGAGCCCGCAACTCCCCAAACTCACGGCAGAACTCGGCGAAACGCTGGTCGAGCCCCTGCGCCAGGGCGAGCCGAATCCGGCGCGCGAGCAGGGGCGCCGTACCGCCCGTGGAGATCCCGAGCTGCAGGGGACCACGCTTCAAGATGGATACCAGGTAGAAGTCGGAGAACGCGGGCTGATCGATGGCGCAGAACAGAAAGCCACGCTCGGCCCGCAGTCTGGCGAGCCGCCGTGCAAGCTCGGGACAGCGCTCCGCCAGCACCACCACGCGCATCCCTTCGAGGTCACTCTCGACGAAGTCGCGCGCAAACCAGGGCAACGCCGCACGCCTGATCTCGACCGCGAGCGCCGGCACGACCTGCTTCGAGACGAGCGTCACGCGAGCCCCCGCGGCACGCAGCTTGTGCAGCTTGTCGAGCGCCTCGTCGTCACCGCCGAGCAAGAGCAGAGGACGCGCGCGCAGGTTGAGCGCGACGGGAAAGGACACGAGCTCGTGCTGACCCATCCCGTCCAGCGTACCACCGCCGTACGCGCTGGGTACCTTCTTGCGGGGAGCAGTACTAAGCTGCGCGCGCAACGCGGGAGAGAGCATGAGCCACGTGTCGTTGGACGGGATGGAGCTGAGCGCCGAGACCTCGAGCCTTCTCGAGCACTACGGCTTCGACCGCAGCACGTTCGAGCTGCTGCGCGAGCGCCTGATCGCGGGGCGCGCGGGCGACGCCGACAATCGTATCCGCGGTGAGGTGAAGCCGCCCGAGCCGAACGACACCGTCGCATTGCCTGCGCTCGGAAGCGACGCGCGCCGTGCGCTGCACGACGAGGGCGAGAAGGCGATCCGCACGGGCAAGGTGGCCTGCGTGGTGCTCGCGGGGGGCATGGCGACGCGTTTTGGCGGCGTGGTGAAGGCGGCCGTGGAGGTCAGTCGTGGCAAGAGCTTTCTCGACCTCAAGCTCGCGCAGATTCGCGCCGCTGCACAGAGCGCCAAAGGCCGCGTGCCCGTGTGCTTGATGACGAGCTTTGCCACCGACGCCGACGTGACGCGACTCGCGGCGGCTGCGCACACCGACGCGGCGCCCGTCAGCGCCTTCGCGCAGTACATCTCGCTGCGCCTCAACCCCGACGGCAGCCTGTTTCGTGATGCGAAGGGCGAGCCCTCACCCTACGCGCCGGGCCACGGTGATCTCAGCTTCGCGCTGCGAAGCAAGGGTGTGCTGAAAGCGCTGATCGAGGAAGGCGTCGAGCACATCTACATGTCCAACGTCGACAACCTCGCCGCAACCCTCGATCCCGCCATCATCGGCGCGCACATCGCGGGTCAGAAGCGCATCAGCGTCGAGGTGGCCGACAAGGCGAAGGGCGACAAGGGCGGCGCACCCGCGCGCGTCGACGGCGTCCTGCAGATCGTCGAGGGCTTTCGCTTTCCCGCAGGCTTCGATCAGGATCAGATCCCGGTCTTCAACACCAACAGCTTCGTCATCGACACGCGCGCCATCGATCGCGACTTCGACCTGTCGTGGTTCGCGGTGACGAAAGACGTCGATGGCCAGAAGGTGATCCAGTTCGAGCGCCTGGTGGGCGAGCTGACGGCGTTTCTGCCCTGCCACTGCATCGGTGTGAGCCGTGAGGGCGACGACGGTCGCTTCATGCCGGTGAAGGATCCGCCTGAGCTCGAGACGCGCCTTTTCGCCATCGAGCGCATGCTGGAGCAGCGCGGCGCGCTCTGAGTGACGCGCGCTGGCCTGCGATTCGGCGGCGCCCGACGCTGCAGTGAGGCGCGCGCCTGGTCGAGCCTCGCCGCGTGCGTGCTGCTCGCGCTGCTCGCAAGCTGCGAGGGCGACTCGCGCGCCCGGAGCACCTGCCACCTGCGCCCCGCGGCAACGGTCGCACGGGCCTCGGCGCTGCGCTTCGACGCTGCGGCGCTGACGACGCGCGGGGACGCCGTGCTGCTCGCCTGGTCCGAGCCGGCAGGCCTGTTCACCCGCCGCCTCGATGCACGGGGCAAGCCTACCCACGGTGCCAAGCGCATCGCCGAGCGCTGTGCGGGTGGCCTCGCCGTCGCCCTTCACCGCGCACGCGTCCACGTAGCCTGCTCACGTCCGCACGAGGACGATGGCGGCGAGCTCGTGCTCCTCACCTTGGGCGATGCGGGCGAGGCTCTCACGACGCAAAAGCTCGCCGAGCCGGGCGCGGATGCACGCGGCGTCTCGCTCGTCAGCGCGGGTGATGCGCTCCTCGTGGGTTTTCATGACGGCCATCGCGGCGCCTACGCTGCACGTCTGCTCATCGTCGAGGGCGACACGGTCTCTGCCGTCGCCCTGTCCGACCCCGCCTTCGCGGCGAGCGCACCCACGCTCGAGACGCAGGGTGGCACCTGGATCGCGGCCTGGAGCGAGACACGTTTCGAGGTCCAAGGGACGAGCCACACGCGCCTGATGGCAAAGAGCCACGGCAAACCCGCGCGCGTGCTGGGCGAGACCAGCGTCAGCGATCCCGCGCCGAGCCTCGCCTGGGACGCGCGCTCACCCTTTGTCGTGTTTCGCGATCGTCGGGGCTCGAGCACGCGCGCCGAGCTCTTCGCCGTGCGCCTCACCGAGGGCCTCGCGACGCGTGACGAGCCTGAGCTCGTGGGACGCGCCAACGGCGAAGGTGGCCCTTCAGCGCTGAGCTGCGGCAGCCTGCGCGTGGCGCTCCTGCCGCGCGACTACGCCTCCGAGCGCTACGTCGCGGTCCACGCGCTCGATCCGACGCTGAAGAACCTCGACGCAGGACACCAGTATTACGCGAACAGTCGCGACTTCGTCTCCGCCGCGGGCACCTGCGTGGGTGACGAGCTCCTCGCGCTGGCCATGGAGCGCGGCAGCCCGGGCAGCGCGTCGATCTCGATCGCGTCGATGCGCTTTCACTGCGGGTCGTGAGCTACTGTCACCTAGGGCACGAGCTG
>CAYNOM010000794.1:0-3355 GCA_964398415.1 uncultured Polyangiales bacterium
GAAGGCGGGGCAAGCCCCCGAGAGGGCGGAGCATCAGGCCTAGACGCCACGCCGCTGCCTGACGCCGGCTGGGCCAGGTTGAGCGGCAACGCCGACGGGTGCGTCGTGGAGGCGGCCGAAAACCCCAGTGGGCTCGTCGAGCTCACCTGGAAGCCCTGTCCACAGCTCGAGGGCTACTGCACCACCAGCGACTTCGGCGCTCGCAACGAGGAGGTCGACGTACAGTCGTCCTACGACAATCGAACCGGCGTCGTCGCAGCGCGCGTCGGCTCGCGCGACATGGCCTTGCTGCGCACGACAGGGGAAGTGCTCGCTTACTGGCGGACCCAGCAGGCGCCAGGCGCTTACTGTTCGCAAGGCAAGCTCGGGGTCCGCGAGGGCGTCGCCGCGTTCTCCATCCGCTCGCGCCCTGCACCGGAGGACTCGCCGGCGCGGATCTCGGTGTACAGGGCCCCAGTCGAGCGCATTGCGACTCAACTCGAACCCATGCTGCTCATTGACACGCCCGCGCTGACGAGGAACAACGACATCCTCGACCTCACGTTCTCGTCGCAGACCATGGTGGCGTCATTTCTCTCAGCTGGGCTCTACTGGCTGAGCGAGGAGTCGGTGCAGCCCGTGGCTGGCCTGCGAGCCGGCACCCGCGCCTCGCGGCCCCGGGTGGTGGGAGATCGACTATGGTGGGAGCGCGTCGACGATCGCGTCACGCTGCGCTCGGCCACCCCCGCCGGCGAAGACTTCGTGCTCGAAGACCCCGCGCGCGACGTGCTCGGCTACGCCATCGAGGGCAACACCTTGGCCTGGTTCGAGGCCGAGTCGGATAGCTCCGCCAAGCTGTACACCGGCACCCTCGACAACGGCTCCCTCACGCAGAAGGCGCTGCTCGACAGCCTGCCGACCTACGGGGCCAACGTGATGGGGGATGGCATGCTGGCCTTCGCCCTCGACAAGGGCCACACGGTGCACGTGTACGATCTGCGCGCCTCCAGGAGGGCGACGATTCGCATCGACGAGCCTGATTTCGTGGAAGGAGAGCCGCTCGACGTCACCCGCGACACCCTCTTCTTGGGCATCATTCGCTTCGCCGAGAAGATCAACCGCAGGCTGTGGCGCGTCGACCTCGCTGGCCTCACCTGGGAGCCGCTCTGATGCGACAGTCGCGCGAGTGGGTGGTCTGCTGCCTATGGCTCAGCCTCCTCGCGGGTTGTGACCTTCAGCCTGGCCTCGCGTGGGACCCTCCCATCGCCGCTGACGCTCGACACCGATACGTGGCCTCGCTCCGTGAGGGCTCATTCGCTCTCGGCCAGGCGATGGCCAGCGACGGCAAGCGGATCATGGTTGGAGCACCAGGTTTTGACGATTCGGGCAAGGTCTTCGTCTATGAACTGCCTACCGCTCGAGAGGCTCCAGTGCGCCTTTCGGAGTGGAGTGGACCGTATCCGCGGGAGTTCGGTGCTGCGCTTGTGCTCGACCCGCCCTATACACTCGTGCTCGACGGCTCCCGCATCCACGTTTTCGACGACGAGGGCAAGCTGCCGACGCAGCTCGGCGAGAACGGCGACTCCTTCGCAAGCTTGGCCGCTGCAGATGGGCGCGTGTACGCAGGCACGCCCGAGTCGGGCGAGCAACTCGTACGTGACGGAGCGCGCGACGCCTACGGAGTCGTGCACGTATTCAACCGCATAGGGGACGACAGGGAACGCTCCGTGCTCGAGCCCCGGCACGGCGAACGCGCCTTCGGCAGCAGTATTGTGGTGCGAGGCGGCTGGTTGGCGGTCGGGGCACCGGACACCCCCTGTGCAGATGGTTCGGCGTGCGGCTCGGTGACGTTGTATCGAGACGACGAACAGGACGGCTGGGTCTTCCATTACCAGCTGCGGGGCAGTGTCGCGGACGTCAGCTTTGGCAGGGCGATCGCCTTAGATGGCGAGCAAATGCTGGTCGGGGGGACCTTCCCTTTCGTGGAGGGCGATCCAGGGACCGACACGGCGCGGCCCTATGCACCGGGGCGAGCCTATCTGTACCAGCGCAAGGGCGATCTGTGGGAGCTCGTCTCGGAGCTCGGCGCCGACTGGCCCTGGCGCGGACAGGGTTTCGGCAACCAGGTCGCACTATCGCGGCGTCACATCGCCGTGGCAGCACAGGGCTCGTCTCAGCCGGGCGATCGCGACAGTCCACGCTCGGAAGGCGCCGTGTACCTCTTCGACCGCGAGAGTCACACCCTCCTGTACGCGCTCGTGCCCCCCTGGGAGCGCTTGAGTCCCTTACGCTTCGGAGCCGACTTTGGTGCGAGCCTCTGGCTCGATGATCACTGGCTGATGGTCGGCTCTCCGCAGGTCGAGGAAGGCAGCGGCGACCTCGCCGCCTACTGGCTCGACGACCTGCTGGGCGCCCACGACCTGGCGGCGGAGTGATCTGTTTCCCCCTCTCCCTCGGGGAGAGGGGGCGTAGGGGGTGAGGTTTCCCCCGGCCGGGCTTCACGCAAACAGACACCTTTCCAAGCCCTTGGATATACTACCTCCCGCAGTCATCGAGGAACGGAGAACCCATCATGTCCGAAGCTCAGCTTGCTGCCGTACGCGATCGACTTCTCGCGCTGCCGAGCGAAGAGGTCGACGCACCTGACTTGCCCATGGCCACCGCGCTTCAAGAAGCGAACGACTTGCTTACGCTCCTTCGCGAGCAGCCTGTGTGGGAGAAGCTATCCGCCGTGGGCGTGGACGAGACGCAGCGCGATGAGCTCGACCAGGCCATCGGTGCGGCGCGCGCAGCACAGTCGCGTTGGGCCGTGACACGCGACCGGCAGAAGAGCGACGCGCAGCGCGAGCGCGAGACGAGCGGCCTCGCCTTACGTGCCAACTTGCTCGCGGCCTGCCGTTTCAACCTGCGCAGCGATCGCGTGGCGCAGGGCACGCTCAGCGCGATTGCACAGGGAGAGGGCATCGCTGATCTGATCCAGGATCTGAACGACCTTGCCCTGCTCATCGAACAGAAGCCCGACGCGTTCGCGCGCGACGCCACGTTCGACGCAGCCAAGCAGGTCGAGGAGGCGCGCTCGCTCGCGAGCACACTCGCTGCGGGCACGAGCAACGAGCGGCTCGCTACAGATCAAGCGCAGGCGGTCGACCTGCGCAACCGCGCGTACACGCACCTCGACGACCTGGTGAGCAGCCTGCGTGAGGCAGGTCGCTATGCCTGCCGCGCCGACGAAGGGCTGCGCAAGCGCTTCAGCAGCGCATACCTCAGCAGAAGGCGGAGGCGCAGCACCGCTCAGGTGCAGGCCGTGTCCGCGCCACCCGTGGAGTGACCTGGCACACAGGTTAGTGCTCCCGTACCTTGCCGACGTGCTCCCGTA
>CAYNOM010000795.1:0-3348 GCA_964398415.1 uncultured Polyangiales bacterium
ACGTCGCGGCGATCGTCGCGCTTCTGCGCCTCAACCGCCCCTCCTAGATCCATCGGCTAGTCCGCTACGCCTCCCACGCACACGTACTAGAGCTCGACCCAGTCGTCGATGCCGTACACCGAGCCCTCGCGTCCGAGGCCGCTCTCCTTCACGCCTCCGAAGGGTGCGACCGCGGTGGAGATGAGCCCCGTGTTCACGCCGACCATGCCGTACTCGAGCGCCTCGGACACGCGCCACACGCGGGCGTTGTCGCGCGTGTAGAAGTAGGCAGCAAGACCGCTCTCGGTGTCGTTGGCCATGGCGATCACCTCGCGCTCACCCGCAAAGCGCATGACCGCAGCGACGGGGCCGAAGGTCTCTTCCTGCGAGAGCGCCATCTGGGGCGTGACGTTTTCGAGGAGACCCGGCTCGAAGAACGTCCCACCGAGGGCATGGGGACGACCACCGACCGTGAGCTTTGCGCCGTGCGCGAGCGCGTCTCTCACGTGGGCCTCGCATTTAGAAAGCCCCGCTTCGTTGATGAGCGGGCCAATCTGCACGCCGTCCTCGAGACCTGGGCCGACCGAGAGGCGCTCGATGCGCGTGCGAAGGGCGGAGATGAAGCGGTCGTACACTCCGTCTTGGACGAAGATGCGGTTCGCGGCCACGCAGGCCTGACCGGCGTTGCGAAACTTCGCCATCATCACGCCCTCGACGGCGGCATCGACGTCGGCGTCGTCGAACAGGATGAAGGGCGCGTTGCCGCCGAGCTCGAGGCTGACGCGCTTGACGGTGCTCGCGCAGCGCGCAGCCAACAGCTTGCCCACACGGGTAGAGCCCGTGAAGCTCACTTTGCGCACGAGAGGGCTCGATGTGAGCACGTCCCCGATGGCTGCCGCGTCGGGCCTGTCGCCGGTGACGACGTTGAACACGCCTGCGGGGATGCCGGCCCGCGTCGTGAGCTCGGCGAGGGCGAGGGCCGTGAGCGGTGTCGCTTCGGCGGGCTTGAGCACGAGCGTGCAGCCGGAAGCCAGCGCAGGGCCGAGCTTGCGCGTCACCATCGCGGCCGGGAAGTTCCAGGGCGTGATGCCCGCACACACGCCGACCGGTTGCCGATAGACGAGCAAGCGAGCATCGCTGCGATGGGGCGGGATGAGGTTGCCGTAGACGCGGCGCGCCTCCTCGCCGAACCACTCGAGAAAGGAGGTCGCGTAGTCGATCTCCGCACGTGCCTCGGAGAGGGGCTTGCCGTTTTCGTAGGTGATGAGGCGTGCGAGGTCTTCTCTATGTTGAGAGACGAGCAGCACGAGACGCTTGAGCAGGTCGGCGCGCGTCTTGGCATCGAGCGCGCGATAGCCGGGGAGGGCGGTGTGGGCCGCCGCGACGGCGCGCTGCGTGAGCTCTGCATCCGCGCGTGCGACGTGGCAGAGCGTTTCGCCCGTGGCCGGGTTTCGTACGGCGTAGGTCGCGCCATGGGGTGCGCTCGTCCATTGCCCACCGATGAAGGCCTGGCTTCGCACGAGGGTCGGGTCCGTCAGTTGCATGCGGTCACCTCCGAGTCGCCGAGTGTGCCATGCGAACGCCCGAACCTGGACGAGGCATGCGTGTGGGGGCAGGCTCTCGTCCGGAGGGGTCATGGACTTTGAGCTGTCGGAACGTGCAGAAGGCTATCGCAAACGCATCGTGTCGTTCATGCGCGAGCACGTGGAGCCCGTCGAACGAAGGGAGATGGCGCGCATCGCTGGCCGCGAGCACGGGCCTGATCATCGCACCTGGAAGGTGTCTCCCGAGGTCGAGGCGCTGAAGCAAAAAGCGCGCGACGCGGGGCTCTTCAACCTCTTTCTTCCCGACCCCGAGCTCGGTGCAGGGCTCAGCAACGTCGAATACGCGCCGCTCTCCGAGGAGATGGGCAAGAGCTTCATCGCGCCCGAGGTCTTCAACTGCAACGCGCCCGACACCGGCAACATGGAGGTGCTCTGGAAGTACGGCAGCGCGGCCCAAAAGGAGCGCTGGCTCGCGCCTCTCTTGCGTGGCGAGATTCGCTCCGCCTTCTGCATGACCGAGCCCGACGTGGCGTCGAGCGACGCGACCAACATGCAGGCCACGGCCGCGATCGAGGGCGACGAGATCGTGCTCAACGGACGCAAGTGGTGGTCGAGCGGCATCGGCCACCCAGCCTGCCGCGTCGCGATCTTCATGGGCGTCAGCGACCCCACGGCTGATCGCCACCATCGCCACAGCATGGTGCTCGTGCCGGTGGACGCGAAGGGCGTGACGATCGAGCGCATGCTGCCCGTGTTCGGGGAGTACGACGCGCCGTACGGACACGGCGAGGTGTCGTTTCAGGACGTGCGCGTCCCGCGCGATCATCTGATCCTCGGGCCGGGCAGGGGCTTCGAGATTGCCCAGGGGCGCCTTGGCCCGGGACGAATCCATCACTGCATGCGCTGCATCGGAGCCGCGGAGCGCGCACTCCAGCTCATGATCGAGCGCGGCCTCTCGCGCACGGCCTTCGGCAAGCGGCTAGTCGACCTCGGGGGCAATCGCGAGCGCATCGCCAACCTGCGCATCGCCATCGATCAGGCGCGCCTCTTGACGCTGCACGCCGCTTGGAAGATCGACAAGAAGGGGGTCCTCGGGGCCCTCTCGGAGATCTCCGAGATCAAGGTGGTGGCGCCGAACGTGCTCCAGCAGGTGGTGGATGCAGCCATTCAGATGCACGGGGGCGCGGGCCTGTCTTACGACGTGCCGCTCACCAGCATGTTCGCCCTCGCGCGCACGCTGCGGCTCGCGGACGGCCCGGACGAGGTGCATCGGGGGATGGTGGCCAGGCTCGAGCTCGCGAAGTACCGTGCGACGGATAAGGGGTGAGGCATGCGCAAGACGATTCTGATCACGGGCGCGAGCTCGGGGCTCGGCATGGGGATGGCACGCGAGTTTGCGCGCATGGGCCGCGATCTCGCGCTGTGTGCGCGGCGTGTCGAGCGCCTCGAAGACCTACGCGACGAGCTCACGCGGGAGCATCCCCAGATCCGCGTCTTCGTGCGTCCCCTCGATGTCAACCATCACGCCGACGTGTTCGAGGTGTTTCGCGCCTTCGCTGCCGACCTGGGCTCGCTCGATCGCGTGATCGTCAACGCCGGTATCGGCAAGGGGCAGCCCCTGGGCACCGGCTACTTCCAGGCCAATCTGAAGACGGCGGAGACCAACTTCGTCGCGGCGCTCGCGCAATGCGAGGCGGCGCTCGAGATCTTCCGTGCGCAGAAGGCAGGTCACCTCGTCACGGTCGCGTCGATGAGCGCGGTGCGCGGTATGCCGCGCAACATGACCACCTACGCGGCCACAAAGGCCGGGCTCGCGGCGCTCAGC
>CAYNOM010000796.1:0-3348 GCA_964398415.1 uncultured Polyangiales bacterium
TCGACATCGCCAAGCTCCGCGAGCCACGCGCTGAGCAGGCGGCCGGTGCCTGAGACCTCGCTCAGCGAGCCACTCTCGGTGTCGAGCACCAGGGCCTTGTCACCGAAGTCGACGATCTCGAAGCGGCTCATGCCGACCACCGCGAGGGAAGCAGTTGGGGCAAGGCTTGCTGTGCGCGGCGACGGGTGACACGCCAGAGGGTGTGCGCGCCCGTCGCGAGGGCTCGACTTGGTGCGTCGCTGGCCAGCATGTTGAACAAGGTGGTGGCCAGGGTGCGACGGGGGCCGAGCTCTTGGGCGTCTTGGCCGAGCATCAGCAGCTGATCGGCCGCCTGATCGAGCCAGCCGTTCTGCACGCTCAAGTGGGCGGGAACGCGCGCATCGAGCTCCGACACCGCGCGCAGCGCGGCCCTCAGCGCACGCGAGGCGCCGATCGCGCGCGCACGTTGCTCGACGTCGTGCCAAACCAGCGCAGGGTTTGCCTCGATGAGCCGCGCGAGGTCGTATAGCCAGGCCATGCGCGCGCAGAGATGTCCCGCCGCGTGCAGCGCGAGGTACAAAAGCTCGTCCTCGGAGGTCAGCACCCAAGTGGGCCCGAAGGGCGACGCGAAGCGTACGGCGCGCTCGAGCAGGGGCTCGGCGGGTAGCTCGGTGCCAAAGCCCACGAGGCCGCGGATGTGCAGCTCGATCATGGGCACGTGCGGTCGGGTGAGGTGCAGGTGGTGGTGGTGCTCGCGGTGGTAACGCTCGCGGGCCGAGTCTTGCCAGCTCCAACCAGCCGCGACGAGCGCTTCGATGGCGCGATCGGCGTCGTCCATGCGCACGAGCAGGTCGATGTCGGTGCTGGGGCGATGGACGGCGTCGCGGTACAGGCGTGCGCCGAGCACGGGGCCCTTGAGGCTCACCGCCGGGATGCCTGCGCCGTCGAGGGCCGCGAGGGCCACCCCGAGCCACTGCGTGAGGCGTTCGTGGCGCAGGCGCTGGAGCAGGAGCTGCTCGCGCAGGGTCCTGTGCAGGCTGGGTGCAAGCTCGAGCCCGGCGCGCTCCAGCGCATCCGCGAGCACGCCCAAAAGGCCGTGCATGCTCGCGAGGTCGAGCATGGCATGGTCGTCAGAGGCACTGCGAAAGGCGCGGCGCAGGCCCTCGAGATCGTCGGGCAGGCAGCGTGCGATGGCCATAAACTTCGCGTCGGCAGACGACATGACTCGTACGGCTTCCCCCTGGCGTGGCTTGAACCTAGCCTCTACAACGCGTCATCACCAGCATGCACCGCCGCTCTCACCTTCGCGCCCTGCTCGAGACCCACGTGCCCTTCGACGCCGAGGAGGCGCGGCACCTCGAGCGCATGCGGGCTCTGTTGAACGCGGAGGGCGATCCGTTCAGCCGCGAGCATGGGGTGCCCGGTCACTTCACGGCCAGCGCGTTCATCCTGTCGCCCGACGCTCAGGCGCTCTTGTTGATCTTCCACGGCAAGCTGTCGCGCTGGCTGCAGCCCGGTGGGCACGTCGACGCGGGCGATCGCGACATCCTCGCCGCTGCGCGCCGAGAGATCTCCGAGGAGGTGGGTCTCGTCGACCTGCCGCTCGCGCGCGAGGGGGTGTTCGACCTCGATGTGCACGACATCCCAGCCCTGAAGGCCGAGCCGCCCCACGCCCATTTCGACGTGCGCTTTCTGTTTCGCGCCCAGAGCCTTGCGTTTCAGGCCGGCACTGACGCCAAGGCCGCGCGCTGGGTTCAGCTCTCGGAGATCGACGCGCAAGTGTCCGATCGCTCGGTGCTGCGCGCCGTCGACAAGCTGCGGTCGCGCGGCTGATGCTGCGCTCGCGTGTGCTCGTGCTCGTGCTCGTGCTCCTGCTCGTCGGAAGCGCGCGCTCCGCCCACGCGCAGGGCGTGCCGGCGGGCGCGATGTTGCCGCGCGAGGTGCGTCTTCACTACTACGCAGAGCTCGAAAAGCGACCCGGGCGCGCCCTGGGCTACGAGCTGCTCTTTCCCGGCGCCGGCCACGCCTACACCGGCCTCTGGGCGCAGGCCTTCGTCACGGCGGGCGTGTCTGTGCTCGGGGCAGCCCTGTGGACCTCGGGCGCGATCTCAGACCAGCGCGCGCTGTGGTGGGCGGGGGCGGGTACCTTCGCGTTGGGGCGCAGCTACGGGCTCGTGTCGGCCCCCGTGGGAGCCGTGATGCTCAACGCGGCGTTTCAGCGACAGCTCGGGCTGCTACGCTGACGGGGTGTATTGCGACCTTCATATGCACAGCACCGCCTCCGACGGTAGCCTGCCGGTGCGTGAGCTCGTGCGTGCGGTGCACGAGGCGGGCGTGTCGGCGTTCGCGTTGACCGACCACGACACGCTCGACGGCATGGAGGAGGCGGCCGATGAGGCGCGGCGGCTCGGGCTCGTGCACGTCACGGGCGTCGAGATTTCGACGCGCATCGACCAGCTCGAGCTGCACATCCTGGGCTACGGCTTCGACGTCGCGCATCCCGCGCTGGTCACGGCGCTCGAGGGGCAAAAGGCGGCCCGCCATGCGCGCATCCCGAAGCTCGTGGCCCGGCTCAACGAGCTCGGTGCCGCGATCGACGTCGAGGACGTGGTTCGCGAGGCGGGCCGGAGCAATCCGGGCCGGCCCCATGTGGCGCGGGCGCTCGTGACGCGCGGGGTGTGTCAGAGCACCGAGGAGGCCTTTCAGCGCTTCCTCGGCGACCACGCGCCCGGCAATGTACGCAAGCTGGTCCCCACGCCCAAGGAGGCCATCGCCTGGATTCACTCCGCGGGCGGTCGCGCCGTGTGGGCCCATCCACTCGCGCGCCCGATTCAGCGCCCCGGGGGGTTCGAGCTTTTGATGCGCGAGCTTCGGGCGGCTGGGCTCGATGGCATCGAGGAGATTCACCCGTCGCAGGATCCCGGCGCGCGCAAGCGCATTCGGCGGCTCGCGCGGGAGCTCGAGCTCAAGCTCACGGGCGGCAGCGATTTCCATGGCGCGGCGAGCCCTGGTGTTCGGCTCGGCGTGGGACGTGGTGCTGACCGCGTCGAGCTGGCCCGCCTCGAGGCTTTGCTCAGCTGAGCTCGAGCACGTGGACGCGGTTTCGGCCGCGCATCTTGGCCTGATACAGCGCGCCGTCGGCTCGCGACAAAAACAGCTCGCGCTGCTCGCCGCGCGAGGGCACTCGGCTCAGCACCCCGATGCTCACCGACAGCGAGAGCAATTCGCCCTGAGCCTCGATCGCCAGAGCCTCTACGCCGCGCCGCACCTGCTCGGCAATCTTGGTCGCGCCCTCGCTCTCGGTGTTGGGCAAGACCAGCGCGAACTCCTCGCCGCCGTAGCGGGCCACGGTGTCCGTGGTGCGTGACA
>CAYNOM010000797.1:0-3339 GCA_964398415.1 uncultured Polyangiales bacterium
ACGCGGACTGCCCCGCCTGGTATGATTCCAAGTACTGCTCTTACTTTGGCGATACGGGTCGTCTTGCACACGCCCGGGCCCAGGCGGTCTTCTTCACGACGGCGAGCGAAGGCGAGCCGAGCTCGTACCGGTTCAGCATGAATCGCGACTCGAGCGGTCACCCAGGCTGGATCATCCTCAGTGCGCTGCGCGGTGCCAACACGAGCAACCCCGTCCGAGACTGGGCGCACAAGGGCTGTGACGGAGACGCAGACAGTCTGTTCCCCTCCGTGTACGGCGTGCAGGGCGACATGCTGCTGTTGTCCCAGTCCTACGACGACGCGATCGCCAAGGCGAAATTCGGGGCGCCGAACGGCACTCTCACCTTCGGCTATGTCAGCAACAGCGACGAGGCGGGCTTTCTCTTCGGGGGCACGCTGACTCGCACCGGGGAGACCGGCGTGATGCGCACAACCGGCGAAGGCGGCTCCAGCTGCAAGGATGCGCTCGTGTCGTTGAGCATTCGCGCTCGATAGCGTTAGCGTGCGTGGGCGGTCTCTGCGGGGTCGGCCCACAAGCGCAGGCCTCCTGCCGGAGCTAGCGTGAGCGCCATGCTCAGGCGTGGCCGAGACGGCGCGACAGGCGTGAACCTGACACGCTGCAAGGTACAGGCTAGCACGCCGAGCGCCTCCATCATCGCGAAGCTCTTCCCCACGCAGAGTCGGCCACCGGCTCCAAAAGGAAGGTAAGCACACTCAGGCAGCGCGCGTCTGCGTTCTGCGGAGAACCGCTCTGGGTCGAAGCGCTCGGGATCGGGATACCAGCGTGCATCGTGATGGGTGTGGTAGACGCGCAGCACGACTTCGGTGCCACTCGGGACGTGGTAGCGGCCTACGGTCACGTCTTCGGTGGCCACGCGCGACAACACGTAGGCTGGCGGATAGAGACGCAACGCCTCGCACAGCACCTGCTCGGTAAACGTCAGCTGCGCGAAATCGTCGAAGGAAGGTGCGCGTCCCGCAAGCACGCGCCGCACCTCGCACCGAGCTCGCGCCTGCGTCTCGGGATTGCACGCGAGCGCGTAGAACGTCCACGTCAGCGCGTGGGCCGTCGTGTCGTGACCGGCCACGAGGAGGGTCAAGAGCTCATCCCGCAGCTGCTGCTCGCTCATCAGCCCCTGCCCGTCGACCGCCCTCAAGAGCAGGCTGAGGAGGTCACCACCAGGGCGTCGGCGCCGCTCGGCGATGAAGCCGTAGACGAGCTCGTCGAGACGCGAGAGCGCTCGTAGGGCCCTCTGCTGCGCTGGCGGCCGAAGGCCACGCGGAAGCGCCGCCGCCATGCGAGAGGACGCTGCACGCAGGCGCGTCATGATACGTCCGATCTCGGGCAGCTCGTCGCGGAGATCCAGATCGAACAGGGCCTGGCTCGCGATGCGGAGCGTAAGGCTCATCATCGCGTCGGACACGTCGAGGTCGGCACCCAGCGTGAGCCCGTCGAGCCAGCGCTGCGTCGCGACCGTCACGGTCTCCGTGTACCGGCTCAGCTGCTCTCGTCGAAAGGCCGGCTGGATCAGGCGGCGCTGTCGCCGCCAGAGCTCACCATTGCTGGAGAGCAGGCCCTCACCCAGGAGCAGGCGCAGCTGCCGGGCCACGAGCCCCGTGCTCGGCTTCGCGAAGCTCGACGCTTTCGTCACGAGCACCTCGCGAAGGTGATCGGGGTGGCGCAAGACGAGCAGGTCGCGTCCGAGGAATGGCGCATTGTAGACGTCGCCGAAACGCCAAAAGCGCTCGTCGATGCGCTTCACAGGATCCGTCTGCATCCGCCGCGCGTAGCGAATCAACGAGAGCGGGTGATAGGTGACCGGAGAGGGCCCGGGAGCGTTCGTGGGCACGGGCTTACGCTAGCCACCCCGTGCCTTCATCGGTGGGGTATCCTGCACTTCTTGTGTGACATTTTGATGTGGAAGTGCCAACGCCGCGGCATTTGGGGCAACATAGGTGACGAACGGGAGGAAGATCGAAAGTCCGCCTTCAGGGAGGAATGCCGTGAGCGATTCGGAGAAGCTGACGACGTGGTGGACGGTTCTTCGGGGTGTTGCGATCTTCAACATCCTGTTGTGGACATTCGCATGTCTGCCGCTGTCGGGAACGGGCAAGACGCTCACGTACCAGGTCGCGCTCTCTGGCATCTACGTCGCGGTTTGCGCGTTCCGCTCCTGGCTGCCTCGGGTCGATCTCGAGCGCTACTGCCTGATCGACACTCCGCTCTCCAGCATGTTCGTCGGTCGCTGCGCCGCGACCGTGGCGGAGGTCGCTTTCGCTGCGCAAGTGGCCCTGTGTCTGCACCATGTGGGCGAGCTTGCGGGTCTCGACTGGGTCATGGGCGCCTCGCTCTGGGTGGTGCCCGCGCTGACCCTGGCCCAGTGCTTCTGTTGGTACAGCGTGCTGACCCTGAACCACCTCGGCCATGCCATCGAGCAGTCGCTGTGGACGGCGACGATGAGCCTCGTCGGCGTGTGTCTCGTGGCCTCGGCTCCCCACGTGAGCGGCAGCATGCGCGTGTTCGTGTGGGCGGGTGCGACGATCGCCTTCGGGTTCGTCGCCTTCATGACGAGCATCGACGTTCCCATGTACATCCGCCGCTTCCGCGAAGGTCGGCTCACGGGTAGACGCTACCTGTCGCTCGCAGAGGGCCTACGCGACGCCCTTTACCGTCGCGTGACGACGCGCGACTGGGCCAAGTGGCGACCCGAAGTGGCCTGGCTGACTGGCTACTTCAGCTTCGCGGTCTGGGTAAGCGTGGCGCTCGTTCGCTTCAGCACCCCCTGAAGACACACAGAATCTACCGCGAAGCTGCAGGGCCTTCACGCGCCTGTTCCAAATCGGCGTGACGCTGCCGGCATGAAGCGACTCGCGCTCGTCACTGACGCTTGGCATCCGCAAACGAATGGTGTCGTCTATACGCTCGCGCGCCTTTGTCGTCATCTGGAACACCAAGGTATCGAGGTGCTCGTGCTCTCGCCCGATCAGCACCGCACGTTCCCCATGCCCCAGGACCCTGACTATCAGCTCGCCTGGGATCCCTGGAATGCTATCCCCAAGCTGCGTGCGTTTCGCCCCGATGCCGTGCACATCGCCACCGAAGGCCCGCTCGGCATGTGGGCCAACGTCTGGCTGCGTCGCCGAAGGCTTGCGTTCACGACCAGCTTTCACACGCGCTTCCCTGAGTTCATCAAGGCGCGCTTCGGCGTCTCTGTCGACCTCGGTTACCGGATCGAGAGCTGGTTTCACGGGGCCGCGACCCACACGCTGGTGGGGACGCGCTCGATGATAAAGGAGCTCGAGGCGCGTGGGGTGGGCC
>CAYNOM010000798.1:0-3337 GCA_964398415.1 uncultured Polyangiales bacterium
GGCTCGTGCTGGATGCCCGCTCGCGTCGGGTGCACCCTGCTGTGATGCGTCGCCTCCGTGCCCGCATCGCGCGCATCGACGCCATCCCGTTCGAGGGCCTCAGCCAGCTCCTGCATGCTGCGCGGGCGCAGGGTCGGATCGCGGCGCAAGGTGCTGTCGACGAGCTTCGCGAGCGGCTCCGGCACCGAGGGCGCGAGCGCGCGCAGCGGGGGCGCGGGGGTCCCGACGATCTGCAGCAAGACGTTGGCGTGGGTTGGGCCGACGAAGGGAGGTCGGCCCGCCAGGCATTCGTACATGACGGCGCCGAAGGCCCAGATGTCGCATGCCGGCCCCACCGTCTCACCCAGCGCCTGTTCGGGAGCCATGTAAGCTGGAGTTCCGAGCGCAACCCCCGTGTCGGTGAGGGTGGGCCCCTGCTGTTTGGCAATACCGAGGTCGAGTAGCTTGGCGCAGAGCTCTCCCGCCTCGCCTCGCAGCACCGCGATGTTGGCAGGCTTGAGATCTCGGTGAACGATCTTTCGCTCATGCAGGCGTGCGAGGACCCGCGCGATTGGCATGAGCAAGCTCGACATGAGGCTCGGCCCGAGCGGTCCACGCGCGGCGAGCCACGTCGCGAGCGTCTCCTCCCCGAGATACTCCATCACGAAATAGGGCGTTTCACGCTCGTCCTCGCCCATCTCGTAGATGCTGACGAGCGCGGGATCGCGGACCTCGTGCAGCAGGCGAATCTCCTCCACGAAGCGCGCCGCAGAGTGCACGAGGGCCCCATCGGCAGCGCGCTTGAGCCGCTTGATCGCGACGATGCGACCGGTCTGCTCATCGACGGCTCGGTAGACCACCGAGCTGCCGCCCTCACCAAGCACGGATTTCAGTGTGTAACGGTTGGCGAGTGCCTCTGGCTCGGCGGTGGGGGCTCGGTCGTTCACACGTGATAGCTCAGCGTAGCGGGGTGGACGTGACGCATCAAGACTCGTGGGCGGGCACGAAACGCAAACAGCGGCCGCTTCGACCAAGCTCGCGTATCCTCGCGCGGTTCGCGAACGACGACGGAGGTTTGCTTGGCTCTCGGCCCCTACGATGCCCTGCTCGTGCACTCTTTTGGTGGCCCCGAGGGCCCCGACGAGGTGATGCCCTTTCTCGAGCGCGTCACGGCGGGACGTCGCGTGCCCAGAGAGCGCCTCGTCGTGGTGGCCGAGCACTACTACCTCTTCGGCGGCAAGAGCCCGATCAACGCACAAAACCGTGCGCTGATCGCGGCCCTCGAGGCCGAGCTCGCGCGTCAGTCGATCGCGCTGCCGATCTACTTCGGCAACCGCAACGCGGCCCCCTTCCTCGAAGACACGCTCGCGCGCATGCGCGACGACGGCGTGCAGCGCGCCCTGTCCTTCGTGACGAGCGCCTTTGGCTCCTACTCGGGCTGCCGCCAGTACCTCGACGACGCCGAGAGAGCGCGGGCCAACGTCGAAGGCGCCCCCGAGCTGCACAAGCTGCGCGGGTTCTTCAATCACCCCGGTTACATCGAGACCGTCGTCGCGCGCACGCACGCTGCGTTCGAGGCGCTCGACGCGTCTGAGCGAGACACCGCCGCGCTGGTGTTCACGGCCCACTCGATCCCCGTGTCCATGGCCCAGAGCTCGCCCTACGTGGCACAGCTCACGGAGGCGACCCGGCTCGTGGCCGAGGGCCTCGGTCGAAGCACGCATGACCTCGTGTACCAGAGCCGCTCTGGTCCGCCCCAGGTGCCGTGGCTCGAGCCCGACATCCTCGATCACCTGCGCGCTCTCCACAGCCGCGGCGTCAAAGCGGCGGTGCTCGTGCCCATCGGCTTCATCTCCGATCACATGGAGGTGGTCTACGATCTCGACGTCGAAGCCAAGACGCTCGCCAACGAGCTCGGGATGCGGCTTTCACGCGCCGAGACCGCGGGCACCCATCCGCGCTTCGTGGCGATGATCGTCGAGCTGTTGCGCGAGCGCGCCGAGCAGAGCGAGCCACGCAAGCTGGGCTTGCTCGGAGCGCCGCCCGGCGCGTGCGCCGAAGGCTGCTGCCCCGCGCCGCGCTGACCGCTGCTTACGGTGTGATGGGCAGGGTGGCCGTCGCCTCGATCTCGCCGCGCAGGGCCTTCGATACTTGGCCCGAAAGCCGCAGATACCAGTCGCTTGGCAGGGACTCTCCATCAGCGTCCAGGGTCAGCCAACGCTTGCCAGGGCCGGGCACGGGTGCCTCGTCCTCCGAAGCGACCACCTTGTACATGGCCGTGCCCTCGTCGACCTCGTCGAACATGGCGGTCTTGATCATCGTCGCGCCAGCGTCGAGGGCGTTGTGCACCTGCCGCCAGTAGAACCTACCGCCTCGACGTGGAATCTGGTTGAACGAGCCTCCGTTCCAGTTGCTCCACGAGAATCCCGGGAACACGACCGGCAGGTACTCGATACCGGCCGCATCGCACGCCGCCTGATCGGGCACGAGGTACTGTGCCTTGTGGCGGTCTGCTCCCGCATCGTCGCCGAAGCGGCCGACGGTCCACGGGCTCACCACATCGAACAGGCGATAGGTGCTGGCCCAGGGCTCGGCCGCGGTCCGCCACGCCGTGGGCACGCCCCCCACTAAGGTCGCCTGATATTTGGTCTCCGAAGTGTTGTGGAACCAATCGATGAGCTCCTTGGCCTGCTCGGCCGTCCCCGGACGCCCCTCGAAGCCGAAGCCCCAAAGGGCCACCACCGGCTTGCCCTTGTGCTGCAGGTAGCGCGGACTGTCGGTGATCTTCAGCGTGTCGACCAAGTGCTTCCAGTCCGCGATCAGCGCGCTGACCAGGTTTTCGCCGCTAGCGCCTGAGATGTCGTACTCGAGCATGAAGACGCGCCCGGTTTGCTCGGCGCCGAGTCGGGCTGCGTCGAGAACGCCATTGCGCTGCTCGAACCCGGAGCCGCCGCCCTCCACCTCGCTCAGAAACCGTTGCACCATGACGCCGTCGATCCCCGCGTCCTGCATCCACGCGAAGTGACGGGCGATGGTCTTCGCGTTGTAGCCCGAGTAGAGCTTGGCGGTTCGGCCGTCCTTGTACTTCATGTTCGTCGCGAACAGCTCGTCGTCACCGAGCTCCGAGACGTCCGGCCACATGTCGTGCTTCATGTTCGTGCCGTCGGGCACCGTGCCACTCGTCCAGTGCACCCAGCGATTGCGCGGCGACCCGTCACCCGCACACGCGAACCACCCTTGGTAGCCGAGCAGCATCTTGCCGCGCATGGTCGTCCTGTCGACGGCTCGGTCCGCAGTGGCTTCGCCACCATCGACGTTGCCTGCGTCGCCCTCGACGTGGCCCGCGTCGCCCGCACCA
>CAYNOM010000799.1:0-3337 GCA_964398415.1 uncultured Polyangiales bacterium
CCGGTGCGCCTTCTCGCGCGCTTTCCCGAGGGCGGCTTTCGGCGCTTCTTCGAAGAGGGCGTGGTGTTCGACGAGGCGCACTACGCGCACGCCCTCACCGAGACCGCCGTCGGACATGCGACGCTGTTCACGGGTGCCCTACCACGTGAGCACGGCATCGTGGGCAATGCCTGGTTCGATCCGGAGCGCGGAGCGCAGCGCGCAGCCGTCGACGACCCGGACGCGCCGCTCGTGGGCGCAGAAGGGCCGGGACGCTCGCCGCGGGCGTTGCTCGTCGAGACCGTGGGCGACAGGCTACTCGACGAGACTTCGGGGAAGGCCCTCGTGCTCGCGGTGTCCGCCAAGGATCGCGGTGCGATCGTGCCGGCTGGCGCGCGCGGCATGGCGGCCTGGCTCGACGACCAAGCCGGCACCTTCGTCACGAGCCAGTACTACGGGCGCCCGTTGCCCGAGTGGACAAAGACCCTGACGAGCGCGCGCTTCGCGGGCCAGATTTGGACGCTGACGCACGCCGAGGAGAGTTACCTGGTAGAAGACGATCAAGCCTGGGAGCTCGCCTATCCGCCCTTCCATCGAACCTTTCCACACAGGCTGCCGAGCGCCGCGTCGAAGCAGCTGACGCGCGCGTTGAGGCGCACCCCCTTTGCAGACGAGCTCGTGCTCGACTTCGTGCGTGCGCTGCTCGATCACGAGCCCTTTGGCACGGACGACGTGCCCGACCTGCTCGCCATCAGCTTCTCCGCGACCGACTACGTGGGCCACGCCTTCGGTCCGCAGAGTCGCGAAGCGGAAGACAATCTGCTGCGGCTCGACCGCACGCTCGCCAGCCTGCTCAGTCTGCTGGAGCGACGGGTGGAGGCGGGGCGCGTGCTCGTCGTGCTGTCGGCCGACCACGGTGTGTGTGAAGCGCCGGAGTGGTTTCACGCGCACGGCGAGGATGCGGGGCGCATCGACGTGGTCGAGCTCGTGCGACACACGAATCGCGCATTGCGGCAGGCCTTCGGCATCGAGCAGGACCTCGTTCGTGGTTTCGCCGCCCCAACGCTGGTGCTCGACGAAGGCGCCATCGCGGCAGCGGGCCTCTCGCTTCATGCCGCCGAGAAGAAAGCGGCGGAGCTCTTGACGGGCTTCGACGGCGTGGCGGGTGCCTATGCGCGCAGCGACCTGATGTCTGGACTGCCCAACGAAAGCCCTGAGCTGCGCCGCGTGGCGGCCAGTGTGCACCCCGAGCGCTCCGGTCACGTCTACGTGCTCCAGAAGCCGCACTGGATCTTCGCGGAAGCGGACGAGGCAGGCCTCACAGCCACCCACGGCACGCCCTACGCCTACGACACGCACGTGCCCATCTACGTGCTCGGGCCTGGGCTTCACGCGGCGCGTGTGACCCGCCCCGTCGATGTGCGCGGTGTTTCGCCCACGGTCGCGCGCTGGCTCGGGATCGGGGCCCCTCGGGGCGCGAGCGCGCCGGCCCTCGAGGAAGCCTTGCCGCGCTGATCAGGCAGCGCCGCGCCAAGCGCAGGTGGGCGCGGGCCCCTCGACGATCTCGCCCGACGACGCGATCTGCGCGTCGCCCGCCCACAGCCGTAAGTGCTTTCCGTTACGGACCACGACCAGTTCGAGCAGTTCCTGGTGACGTCTCCGAGCTAGGGCGTAATCCGCGAGGCGTCGCACGCGTCGCCCATTCACTTCGACGAGAACGTCTCCCGACCGTACCCCCGCGCGATGGGTCGTGGTCCCGGGCTCGACGCTGAGGATGGCGATCCCATCGTAGATTTGCGCAATCTTTTCGAGGTTTTGCCGAAACGTCATCGCAGCCTCCTTCGAGCCGAAGCGGGCTCGCTCTTGGGCAGGTTCCGCAATCACTATTGCTGCAATAATCCTAGCACGCAGGAATTCTTGCAGGGGCCAAAGTGCCCGTTTTGTCTCCGACAACACGTCGACGGGGCGGCCATGTGTCGCGGGATTCCGCACGGCTGATCCGCAAACAGGCTTGCCGCAAGGGGCCTATCTCCTGGAAAATAAGTTCAATGCGGGCGCAGGCCGTCCGCGGTCGATGGGGAGATGGGGGTCGATATGTCGGAGCCCAGGGCGAAGGGCGGCAAAAGTCCGCTGGCGCAGCTCAAGCGCGTTCTGATCGTCGAAGATGACGAAGCGCTGCGCCGTTCGCTTGCACGTGTCGTACGCCAGTGGGGCGCCCAGGTCAGTGAGGCGGGTTCGGTTGCAGAGGGCATCGAGCTGCTCGCGGAGCATCCGGATCTCTTGATCACCGATGTCGCGCTGCCCGATGGCGATGCTTTTCAGTTGCTCGAGCAGGCCGCACAGCGGCGTCCCGCACCGGTGTCGATCGCGGTCAGCGGACAGACGTCGACGGAGGACGCGTTTCGCTTGGCGCAGCTCGGCTGCCGGGCGTTTCTCGAGAAGCCCTTCGAGCTCGAGCGGCTGTCCGAGCGTGTGGAGCGCGCGCTGACGGAGGCGCCGAAGCTCGATGCCCTGGTCGCCGCCAGCGTGGGCCGCATGCCCATGCGTGAGCTGCAGACCGAGGTGCGTCGCGTGATGGTCGAGCAGGCCCTGGCCAAGGCCGAGGGCAGTCGCAGCGGCGCCGCGCGTCTCTTGAGCGTGTCGCGTCAAGCGGTGCAGCAGATGGTGCGCGAGCGCGAAGAAGAGCTCGGCATGCCCACGGAAGACGACGAAGACTGACCCTCGCGTCATGCAACAGGACGCACAGCCCAAGATTCCCTGGCCGACGGTCATCTTCATCGTCACGTTCGTGGCGCTGCTCGTGCTTCAGACCACGCTGCTGAGGCAACCCGAAGCCCGGCACATCGCCTACAGCGATCTGCTCGCGGAGGCCGACAAGGGCCGCATCGAGGCGCTCGAGATCCGCGAGACGGAGCTCGTCGCCAAGCTGAAGCCGAAGGCGGAGGGCGGCGAGGTCGAGAGCGTGGTCGCCACGCGTCTGCCCGGCATCGCCGAGACCGAGCTCGTCAAGCAGCTCGAAGACAAGGGCGTGGCCCTGTCTGGGCGCATCGATCAGACCTCGTGGTGGGAGCCCATCCTCATCGGCTGGATCTTGCCACTCGGGCTTCTGTTCTTCATCTACTCGATGGTGAGCCGTCGCATGCAGCGGCGGGGGGGGCCCATGTCGTTTGGGCGCTCTCAGGTGAAGATCCACGATCGCGCCGCCACCGATCGGGTGACTTTCGAGGACGTGGCAGGGGTCGATGAGGCCGAGGCCGAGTTGGTCGAGGTCGTCGACTTCCTCAAGAACCCCCAAAAATATCGGGCGCTCGGCGCGCGCATTCCGAAAGGCGTGCTCTTGCTTGGTCCTCCAGGTACG
>CAYNOM010000800.1:0-3336 GCA_964398415.1 uncultured Polyangiales bacterium
AGGCCAATTGCAACCACAGCTATCGGAACTAAGTATCGATCAACTTCCGCCTGCGTTGCCATTCGCGCACTGTGCCAATGCTTGAAGCACTCTTCGCCGACTTCTGCGGGCAGCTCCACGTATCGCGCCGAAATCCTGATCCCGTACCGCAGGTCGATCAGAAGGTACGCGAGCAAAGCCAGCGTCGCTCCTTGTCGAACTCGCGGTGAAGGCAAGAAGATCGATACCGCGACCGCGATCGCAGAAACCGTCAACGCAACAACCGTGAGTCTGTCCATGACGTCCTCAATTCCAGCGACAAGCGTTAGGCGTAGCGGATGTCCAGGGAGAGTTCAGGTAATCATGGATACCACGACTGATAAACTCGGTGCTTCCTGGGTCATCAAGAGAACGACTTCTCGCCAGCTCAAATGCGTGGCCGCCCACTCGCGTCAAGATCTCACCCGCGAGACCGAACCTTGAGTAGGTAAGGTAACCCGTCGCGATACTCCGCCACGCCAGCCTCCAGTATCGCGCGTGTCTCCGCCTCGGAGTAGTCGCGCAACCCCGTCGGATCCACCAGGTTCACCGGGTCGCCGCCGACGTAGTCGTACAGGTTCGCTAGGCCGCCGTTGAACAAGATCGGATCCCTGGACATCCAGCGTCCCGTCCACGGGTCGTACTCGCGCGCTCCGAAGCGAACGAGACCCGTGTCGCGGTCGTGGAGGCCTCCCGCGAAGCCGAAGGGATGCATGCGCTGGTCGCCGCTCGTGCGGATGATGCCCCCGAACTCGTCGTAGTCCGTGCGCTGCGCGACGTAGCCGTCCGAGACGCGGACGACGAGGCGCACGCTGCCGAGGTGGTCGGTGACGAAGCGGTACACCTGAAAGCTCGTCCCCTCCTGACGCACCATGTACTCAGGAACATTGCCGCGCGTGCCGTAGACGAACACCGCGTCGAGCCCTGACGAGGTTGCCTGCGCAACCGGTCGCAGATCGTCGGCATAGGCCCAACGCAGGAGCAGACTGCCGTTGACCCGCTTGGACACGCGCCGCCCCAACGGGTCGAGCTCGTAGTCGATCGTGGTCCCGCTGCCTCCGAATGGCGTGGTCGAGAGCACCACTTGGGTCAGGTGTCCGAAGGCGTCATAGGCGAAGCGCGTGGCCGGGGCGCCCGCCCTCTGCCGTGAAGTCACCTGTCCCAGAGCGTTGACCTGGTGCTCGTAGTCTCGGTAGGTGCACAGCTCGTCGCGCTGCGCTCGACCTGTGTTTGCGCATCCAAGGTTCGTCGTGTCTTGCGTTCTCGGCGCAAGATCGCCCAGCGTTGGCGTCACGACTCCCAGGGTGGTCTTGACGAGCGTACGATTGCCGTTGTCGTCGTAGTCGTAGTCGGAGATCACCTGGTCGTTGGCATCGGTGACCAGGGTCAGCCGCCCCTGCGCATCGTAGGCGTAGTTTCGTACCGTGCTCTGGCCCGAGATCGTCTCGTCGATACGCACGATGCGGCCGAGGTCATCGTAGGCGTAGTCCGTCGAGAACAGGCTCGTCGTGCCGAACGTCGTTCGCATGCCCGTCAGGTCGCCAAAGCCGAGAGCCGCGCCCGTGACTTCCACCTCGGTCGGGGCATCGCTCGTGTCATCGTAGCTGAACGACGACTTGAGACTGCCCAGTGTGGCGCTGCGAACGCGCCCCGTGAACTTGCTCCGATCGAGCACGAGGGACGCCGGGGCTCCAGCTGTGCTCGACACCTGCGTGAGCAGACCGTCGGCGTCGCGCGTGTAGGTGGCCGTCACGGTGTTGGCCACGCGCATGCTCGCTGGCTCCAAAAAGCCGTTGTACGTCAGCTCGACCGCGCCCCACGACTCACCATTGCCCACGTAGATCGGAAGGTCACCCTGGTACGCGAAGTAGAGCGCCTTGTTCCCGGCACCGGGGTTTCGGGGGTCGTGGGTCAGCAGCCGCTCGAGACGACCTTCGGACGTGTACGTGAAGCGCCACTCCTGCTTCTCGGAGGCGGCCCCCGCAGCGCGCAAGCCCAGGCTCGTGACGAGACCCCGCTTCTCGTACGGCGCCTCGTCGTAGGTCGTGCGCAGCACGCTGCCATCGCCCAGGGTCGTCGTGGTGACCTCCCGGTCGCCATTGTAGATCGCGCACAGGCTGCCCTGGGGGCAATCTTGGGTCGAGGTGCCGGAGCCAGGAGGCGTGTAGCGCGTCATCAGCCCGCGCAAGTCATAGCCCATGCCGTGCTCGGCCTTGCCCGGCGGCGTGACGCCCGCAACCGCCCCGGCCACGTCGGGCCGCACCGCGACGGTGCTGGAGCCGGTGGTCGCCGAGCGCGCAAAGCCCGTCAGGTCGGAGTCGAGCGTCGTCATCATGATCGGGGTACTGCCCGCGCCGGGCATCCCACGCACGCTTCGCAGGTGGCCCTTGTCATCGTAGGTGAACAACGAGCGACGCGCCTTCGCATCAGCGCGCGTCTGGCTGACGCGCACCACGTAGGGGCCATCGACGAGCTCCGCCCCGCTCGCGTCGCCGTAGGCAAACACCGTGGGCACCTGGCCGGGGGCCTCGATGGACACTGGACGTCCCTTGGCATCGCGGCGCACCACGGTCTTACGCGTGGCGACGGCGCCCGTGGTGGTCGTGGTGCGAGCGTCGCGGTCGTGAAGCACGGTAAGGGTCCGGGTTTGCCCGCCTGCCGTCTGGCTGACCGTGTCCTTACGTGTGACGAAGTCCACACCTTGCGTAACCCCATCGTAGCTACGCGTGCTGGTGGTCGTGCTCGAAAGGGCGGAGCGCGTGCAACTTCCCGTCGCGGGGCACGGAGCGTTACGCGCGTCCACCGTCAGCGTGCTGGTCGTTGGAAACGGAATCCCGAGTCGTTCCTCCGCTTGCCAGCTCGTGACAGCCCTCATGCCTGGCACGCTGTGCGTGGTGCTGCGACCGCTAGCCGGATCCTCGCGCTGCACGCGATAGCCGCTCGGGTGCGTCACAACCGATCGTGTCGGGTCGCTCGGCGAGGGATCCCCTGCCGAAGGCGCCGCGCCGCTCGTGTCTTGTCCTGTCGCGCTAACCCGGGTGGTCTTGTACTTGGTGACGCGCCCCTCCTGGGTTTCGCGCTCCACCCATGACTCGCCGGGCACGACTCGCCATGAGGACACATACTTCGTGCCATCGCACCAGTCGCGCTCCACGGGCTCCACGCGCGGCGGGTTCGTGGTCTGTTGCTGCGCCACCGTCAGGGTCTGCGAGGCCCCCAGGGGATCGCGGTCGACCTTGAGCAGCTTGCGAGGCGGACGCGCGCTGTTCGTCGTCACGCTCTCGTACACGAACGTCGACGCTTGGCTCGGGTCGTTCG
>CAYNOM010000801.1:0-3334 GCA_964398415.1 uncultured Polyangiales bacterium
GCCACGCTGCACGACTTCGCCTACGGCCTGTCGGCCGTGCTCGGCGACTTCAAGGCGCAGACGGCCGAGCTCGGAGCGGCCAAGCTCGCGTTCACCGGGCCCGACACGCAGGGCGGCCCGATCTTCGATCTCGTCCATGCCTTCGGAGCGCTGCTTCCCTTCGAAAACACAGACCGTCTCCTTCAGGTGGTGCAGCTCCTCCTGCGCGAGCACGAGAGCGAAGTGGCGGGCCTCATCGAGGCGGGCCTCTACATCGACGAGCGCGCTGACGCCTACCCCAACGCGAAGTGGGAAGTGCCCCACGAGCTGTGGGACGATCTCATCGCCTGGACCCAGCGCGCGCTGAAGCGCCCCGGCATGCTCGAGGCCATGCTGCGCGCCCTCGCCACCGACGAGAGCGCCGCCTCGGGCCCGCTGATCGGCAACTTCATGCGCTACAAGGATCGCGTCAGCTATCCGAAGGGCAAGCTCGAAGAGCTGCTGGCCAACAACCCCAAGCTCGACTTTGCGGCGGCCGTCGCGTCGATGGGCTCGGGCAACCCCGACCAGGCGCTCGCCCGCGCGATCCAAGAGCACCGCGCCAACGTCAACTACCCCTGCGCCCCGCTGCCCACGAGCCTCGGTGCGGCTCCCGCCGCCGACTGCACGCCGCTCGCGCCGCACCCGGCCCAGCACCACAGGGGCATCCGCGGTTGCGACGAAAACGAGCCCGACTGCACGAAGGGCTGCCCCGCGGAGGTCCCCGAGGACGGCGCGAGCTGCGCTGCGGCCGGCGGCTACGGCCTGTGCAGCTACCCGCAGGGCGCCTGCGTCTGCGACTGCCAGGGCGGTCTGTGTCGCGGTGACTCCACGCCCACCTGGCGCTGCGGCCTGCCACCCACGCCCGGCTTCTCCGAGTTCGTCGACCGCAGCCAGCCCGACCTGCGCGTCGGCGCCGACGGTCAGACGAACCAGTCCCTGTTCCAGCGCACGGCGGCTCTGGTGCACGACCTGCACGTGCCCGCCACGCTCTGCAACAAGCAAGACGCACAGATGAAGCTCTACGATCCTGCGGGATCGGCTACCGAGTCCGCGCTGTCGCCCCTTCTTCCGACCGCGCTTCCGCTCTTGGGCGCGCGCGGCGCGCTTGACACGAAAGCCAAGTGCGCCGTCATGAACGAGCCCCAGATCGTTCAGTTCTTCACGCGTTCGATCCTCGGTACTGCAGTGCTCGAGATCAAGGATCCGGCGCTCAACACACTGCTCAATCGACTGGAAACCCTTCCAAACATCCCGGTCCTGGGGTGGGTCGTGAGCCTGGCTCTCAATCCCGAAGCGCTAGAGCGCAACGAGGTGATGCAGCGCCAGATGCAGATCCGCGGAATGTTCGTGGGCGGCGTCAATGGCAATGGCGATAGGGTGACCTCCCCGCGCCCCGGCGCTGTGGCGCGTCTGGTGTTCTCGCCCATGAACCCCTTCCAGGCGCACTTGCTCGATCTGCCGCCCACCCGCGACGGCACGCCCGTGGTCGACCTACATCGCGACACCATCTTCTCCTGGGAGATCAAGGATCCCGTCTCGGGCATGAGCTACTACCAGGCGCTCACACCCTTGCTTCGTGCCTTTGAAAATCACGAGCTGCGCGATGCCAACGGACAGCTCACCGATGGCTACCTGTTCGCCGACCTCATCTCCATCGTCCACAAGCACTGGTCGTCGCGCGACACCGACGCCACCATGCGCGCCTGCGACGACACCACCTCGCCGCCCACCTGCGACGAAGCCGCCAACTTGTTCGCGTTCCAATCGAATGGTGTGAGCTACGAGGAGCTCGCCGCCGAGGCCTTGATCGACGCCAAGCTGATGACGCGCCTGCGCGACGTGATGCTCGCGCTCGATAACATCGAGGTGGCGGACGGCGTCGACGGCATCGACGTCCTCGTGGACGCCGCCTACGACCTGCTCGACCCTGAGCGCGCCTGCGGGCCCATGGGCTGCGAGATGCAGCCGCTCGCGGCGCGCAACGGCAAGACCGACACCACCACCAACACCGGCAAGCCGATCAGCCAGCTCACACCCGCGCACCTGTTGTTCGACGCGCTGAACGCCATCGACAAGCGCTTCGAGGGCGAGATGGAGCAGCGCCTCTCGCCTTGGCGCAACGCGCGCAGCGAGCTCGTCGACCTGCTGCTCGACGTCGAGCGCCTCGGCGAGAACGAGTGGAAGCTCAAGAACCCGCGCTCGCAGCCGGTGGTGCAGAACGTGGTGGCCTTCCTGCGCGACCGCCTCGCCACCTACAAGGCCGAGGAGGACGCCTGCATCGCCGCGGGCGGCAGCCCCGAGAGCTGCCAGAACCTGCGTGCGTGGGCGACGGGGCTCACGCCACGGCTCGAGAAGTCGCTGGGCCAGCCGGTGACGGCGGCCACGCTGCGCCTGCTCGATCAGCTGTGGGGCGCCGACAAGAACCCCGGGGGTGAGCTGCTCAAGCTCGTCAACTGGATCTCGCGCGAGAAGAGCGAGCCGAACGACGCCTCCTTCGATAGCACCCTACTCAGCATCACCGACATGCTGCAGCTTTTCGAGGACAGCCCGAACACCGCGCCCGTGATGCGCTTCTTGTCGACCGCCATCGCACCCAACGCCGTCGACGTGGCCGACAAGGGCGGCGATCTGACGGCGGCCCACCTCGCGGAGGGCTCGGTCGAAAAGACGCTCGAGCTGTTGCGGCGCGTGAAAGAGCTCGACCCAGCGCCTCCCGGAAAGCAGAGCACGCTCACGAAGCTCCTGCGTGCCCTGGTGCAGGAGTACGGCAAGAACGGCGAGACGCCGCTCGAGATCATCATCGACGCCATCGCCGAGGTGAACCGCGCGGCTCCCATCACCGACGACGGCAAGTCGCTCAACGGCCGCGATCTGCGCGCAGTGCTCAAGGAGACCGAGCAGTTCTTGAGCAGCGAGCGCCACGGTCTCGAGCGCCTCTACGACATCATCCAGAATCGCGAGCTGAAATGAAACGCCTCCTCCCCAAGCTGTGTTGGGCAGGGCTTTTTGCCCTCGTCCTGGGAGCCCCCCTGCGCGCCGCAGCGGGCGGCCTGTATCTCACCGACCGCGGATCGCGCCAACTCGGGCGCGGCGGCGCGTTCGTGGCAGGCACTGACGACGGCCAAAGCCTCTGGTACAACCCCGCGGGCCTCGCGTTCACGGGTCGGCGCCACCTGCACGTCGACGGCACGCTGTCGCTCTTTCGCGGCAGCTTCAAGCGCGTGACGCGCGACGACGTCAACGAGCCGAGCCCCACGGTCGAGGCCGACGCCGCCAAGATTCCGATCCCGACCCTCGCCTACAGCGACAGCTT
>CAYNOM010000802.1:0-3326 GCA_964398415.1 uncultured Polyangiales bacterium
AGCGCCGGACTGTTAATCCGTAGGTCCCTGGTTCGAGCCCAGGTCGGGGAGCCAAGAAACATGCGAGTGCCCGCGTAAGCGGGCACTTTCATTTGTGGCTCATGGGGCACTGGTGGGGCACTTCGGCACCACTCCCTGCAGCACGTGACAGTCGGCCACGATCGACGGCTCGCGTATCATTGAGCCTGAATTCGTAGCACAGCGATGAAGTAGGCGCCCGTCAGGGACTTGCCTATGGAGCGAAGTACCGCAGCGTGTGTCAAGTTTTTTGACCTACGCGCACTCGTTCCGGCCTTCTGCAAAAAGGACATCGCTCATGCCTTCATTCGAATCGCGCCGTGCCGAGGACGGCACCCTCTCCTACCGAGTCAAGGTCCGCCTCAAGGGTCAACGTGCGGCCTCAGCCACCTTTGCCCGCCTGACCGACGCCCGGCGTTGGGCCCAGGCAACCGAAGTCGCCATCCGTGAAGGGCGCCACTTCAAGACCTCCGAGGCGAAACGGCACAGCGTTGCCGACCTTGTGGATCGCTACATCCGCGAGGTGCTGATCCACAAGCCCAAGAACGCGTCCAACACCAAGCAGCAGTTGCTCTGGTGGAAGTCCAGGATCGGCCATCTGACGCTCGCCGATCTGAACGCCGCGGCCATCACGCAGTGCCGCAATGACCTGCTGACCAGCAAGACCCGGCGTGGCCGCGTCATGTCGCCAGCGACGGTCGTGCGCTACATGGCGGCCCTATCGCATACCCTGAACATCGCGGTCGAGGACTGGGGCTGGCTCGAGGACTCGCCTATGCGCAAGGTCTCGAAGCCCAAGGAGCCCCGAGGGCGGGAGCGCTTTCTGTCTGACGACGAACGAGCGCGCCTGCTGACGCAGTGCAAGGCATCCAAGAGCAGGTGGCTCTACACGGTCGTGGTGCTGGCGATCTCCACCGGCATGCGCAGCGGCGAGATCATGGGCCTGCGCTGGCCGCGGGTTGACCTCGTACGCGAGCAACTCCTGCTGACCGACACCAAGAACGGCGCATCGCGCGCCGTTCCGCTGTCCGGCCTTGCACTCAGCCTGCTGAAGGAGGCGGCCAAGCTCCGCCGCATTGACACCGACCTCGTGTTCTTCAGTGAGACGCCGACGAGGAGGCCCGGTGAACTCATTAAGGCGGTGGATCTGAAGAAGCCGTGGTCGACAGCCGTCGCGAAGGCCAAGCTCGCGGACTTCCGGTTTCACGACCTGCGACACAGCGCCGCGTCCTACCTGGCGATGAACGGTGCTTCGACCATCGAGATCGCCGCCGTTCTCGGGCACAAGACCTTGCAGATGGTGAAGCGATACAGCCACTTAGCGAACAGTCACACCGCAAGCGTCGTGGCGGCCATGAACGACAAGGTCTTCGGCGGGGTTGCGAATGCATAGCCTTCAAGACCGCGGCGACGATGGCGCGATACCCGATCCATCGTGGACAGAGCACTGGTCAACCTGGTCGCCCAAAGCGATGCAAAGTCGCATCGCCGAGGCGGCCAGCTACGGCATCTTGAGCCCGGTTCAAGTTGAAGCACTCCTTCAGGGAATGCCGCCGCCGCCCCGAGGGGCGGACCCAACGGGGACGCTGCTCGCTGAGTTCGAGGCCGTCGTGCACCGATATCGCCAAGATGCAGCACGTGGCCGGATCTCAACGACGCCAACCCCACAAGAACTCGCCGCCTGGGCCGACGCGATGGCAGCAGAGCTACCCGATCCATTTTTGAACGCCCTTAAGGCTCAAACGATCAAGGTAGGTGCAGCCAGGGTAGGCGTGGCGCCTGGCGGGCACACCGTGACGCTGCCACCTTGGGCAGCCCCACTGCCCGCATCGGACGTCGAAATGCGGCCAAAGCCGAAGCGCAAAGTGGGCCGACCAACCACCCTGAAGGCAGTGGTGCCGGCCCTAGAGAAGGCCGCATGGGACAACATCATGGCGGCAGCCAGAAAGGGGCGACGACTATCGCTCATGGCGGCCGCTCAACAGCTTCAAGGCACGCCCGTCGCGGGGGGGGCGGTCCGCGAGCACGATAAAGCGGCTCCTGGGCGGGAAGCTGGACGTAGAGAAGGCCAGACGGATTGCGGTCGCAGCGAGTGCGCCGAAGCAGTCGCGGTGACAGTGCCGCTCGACACTGTGCGAAGCGGCGCTTAATTTCCGCCCTCATCGCCCCGGGACAGTCCGCTACCGACGGCGGGTGCCGTCGTGCAACGAAAGGACTGTTCCATGCCCTCCACCAGCAATACGACACAGTTGATTCCCGCGAGCGACTGGCCCAAGCGGCACGCCTGGCCTCCGATCGGCGGCCTGCGCCACCTGATCTTTCACGCCAAGAGCAACGGCTTCGAGGGCGTTATCCGCCGCATCGGGCGGCGGGTGCTGATCGACGAGGCTGCCTTCTTCGACTGGGTGCAGGAGAGGGGGACTGGGAAGTGAGAGCTACCAAGACGATCGCCCCCCGCCAGCAGTCCCTGACTGACATCCTAGAGAACTTCCCCGAAGAGCTCATCGCGCTCAACCAGTGGGAAGATCAGGTTCCCATTGGCTGCGCGGTGATGGCCTTGAACCCTGCTTGTCTGAGAATATTATTGACCGGCTCAGCAGAACCGTTGCCGGCCAATTCGTTTCCGCTTGAGCCAACGACAAGTCTCAACGCAGCCGGCGCAACGCCGCATTCGTGGCGTTGACATCGAACCCAGTCGGGTCAAACGGACCGCCGCTCCACTGCCACATAGCAGCATGCTCATCGTGGCTGGGGTCGGCGATTACCTCCAAGAACTCGGCATAGCCGCCCACGCCGCCAACATCTTCCGGTGGGCAAGCGTTCTGTCCCGCAATGCACACGGGCCAGGTGTTGAATGACTCGTCGGGCAAGAGGCGGGCTTCGATGGTCACGGTGTGGCGCCAGTTGTCGCCGAAGTCGTAGGTGTAGCTGAACCCGGAAGTCGCCTCGCCAAGAACGGCACCTACCTTGTGGCGCCGGTCGTCGAGCGTCGGCGTGTCGTGGACTTCTTCGTCGTCGGGAATGCCGTAGCGCTTCGCATCGACCTCGAATTCGTGGAGGTGACTGTTGGTCCAACCCATGGCGGTTTGAATGATGCGGTCGAGCTTGGACATGGTCAGCGTGCCTGGAACCCAGAGCCGGCGCCAGACACGCGGCTCGACCTCGTCGAGCTCGACGTGGAGTTGGTAAACGCGCTTCATCGCGGCGGGGCCGGATTTGGTGAGCATGGACATAGGTTATCAGCCACGACCCGAGTTTGCCTGCTGCGGCCGTTGCCATCCGGGAACGGGTGGCTATGGATAACCATC
>CAYNOM010000803.1:0-3320 GCA_964398415.1 uncultured Polyangiales bacterium
CCACGCGCTCGAGCAGCTCGTCGGTCGCGTCGGGGCCGAGCACTGAGCGCGACAAAGCGCGTGCGTCATCGGGCGAGAGCGTGCCGAGCTCGAGCTGCGCAAGGCGCATGCCTTCGGTGTGCTCGCGCGCGAGGGCCGGCAAGAGCGCCTCCAGGCAAGGGCTGCCCTGTGCGTCGTCGGTGCGGTAGGCCATCACGAACAACATCGGCGGCGCGTCCGGGGGACGCAGCATGTCGGCGATCACGGGGCCGCCGTCGGCGTCGCCCCACTGCAGATCGTCGATGAAGACGATCAAAGGTCGCCTGTCGCCGATGCGTCCGAGCAGCTCGCGTAGGGCGCCGAAGGCCCGTCGCTTGAGCTCGTGCACGTCTTTGGTGGTGACGCGGTGTACCGGGGCGCTCTGCACCGCAGGCACCTGACCGAGCACCGGGAACACGCGCGACAACGTCCACACGTCGCGCGGGAGAAGGGCAAAGGCTTCGGCGGCGGGTAGCCGGCGCAGGTGTCGGCTCACGGCATCGACCAGGCTGTCGAGGGCCTTGTGCGGCACCGATTCCTGCTCGTAGCAGCGCCCGCGCAGGATCACGGTGTCCGGGTGGCGCGCGCCGGTGCGCTCGAGGAAGTGCTTGACGAGCAAGCTCTTGCCCATGCCCGACTGGGCCGAGATGGCCACCACGGAGATCTCGCGGCGGCGGCGCACGTGATCGAGCTCGCGCTCCAGCACGTGCAGCTCCGCGTCGCGGCCGAAGAAGTCGCGCGAGCTCGGGCCGAGACGCACGGGGCTCGGTCGATCGAGCAGCGCGTCGCGCACCTCATGGGCCGTGGGACGCGCTGCCGGATCGAGCGCGAGCATGCGCATGCACAGGTGGCTCAAGGCCTCCGGCACCGATGCGTGGATCGAGATCGGCGCGGTTGGCACGCGCACCTGCTTGCGCGACAGGATCTGCATGGTGTTGCCCGTGAAGGGCGGAAGGCCCACGAGCAGCTCGTAGACGAGGGCGCCGAGCGCGTAGACGTCCGTCGCTGGCGTCATCTCGTCGCCGCGGATCTGCTCCGGGGCCATGTACGCGGGGGTGCCGACGAGCATCTCGCTCTGCTCGGGCGCAAGGCGCGTGGTGTCGAAGGCGAGGCCGAAGTCGAGCAAGACGGCCTTGCCTTCGGGCGTGACACGGATGTTCGAGGGCTTGATGTCGCGATGCAAGATCCCGCGCTCGTGCAGCGCCGACAGCGCGTCACACAGCTGAGGCAACACGCGGAGCAGACGCTCGACGCCGGCCTGGGAAAGGGGCCCGAGCGAGTGCGGGACAGGCTGTAGGGCTTGCTCGCGGCTCGTCAGCACGGGGCCCGTCGCGTCGTGCGTCAAGCCCGGCCCGGCGTCGAAGGGGCGGTCGAAGGGCGGGCCTGAGCGACTGAGGGGCGTCGTGGGCATGGCCGCCAGCGCGCGGCGCGCTTCGGTGTCGTCGAAGGGCCCATCCGTGCCGCGCACGTAGTCGAGCACGTCGCAGCCGTCGACGTACTCCATGGTGAAGAAGCAGTCGTCGTCGGTCAGAAACAGCTCGTGAAGCTGCACCAGGTTCGGGTGGCTCACATCGCACAGGGCGCGAAACTCCTGCTTGAGCCGGTAGATGACCGCGGGGTCTTTTCTGGCCAGCGTCTTGAGCGCCACGACCGCATTGCGTTGGGTGTCGAGCACCTCGTAGACGACACCGAAGCCACCCTCGCCGATGCGCCTCAGCGTGGTGAATCGCCCATCGCCACGGGGGCTTCCGCGTTGCGCGCTGCTCTCCATGTCACCCTGGTCGACGCTACCACGGCTCGTGCGTGGTGGTGCTTTCGTTCCGAAAGCGAGGCGGGCTTCGGCGCGCTCTTGGGGGTAACATGCGCGGCATGCATGGTGGCTCCTTCCCGCGCACGCGCTTGCGCAGAAACCGCAAGGACGACTGGTCGCGCAGGCTCACGCGCGAGCACCGCCTGAGCGTCGATGATCTGATCTGGCCGGTGTTCGTGCACGAGGGCCAAAACCTCCGCACGGCCGTGGCTTCCATGCCGGGCGTCGAGCGTCTGTCGATAGACCTCCTGTGCGACGAGGTCTCGAAGGCCGAGGAGCTCGGCGTGCCGGCTGTGGCCGTGTTTCCGGTGATCGCGCCGGAGAAGAAGAGCGACGATGGCAAGGAGGCCACGAACCCCGACAACCTCGTGTGTCGTGCGGTGCGGGCGCTCAAGCAGCGCAGCCAGAACATCGGGATCATCTGCGACGTCGCTCTCGACCCCTTCACCACGCACGGTCAAGACGGCATCGTGCGAGACGGCTACGTGGTCAACGACGAGACGGTGGCGATGCTCGCTCAACAGGCGGTGGTCCAGGCCGAGGCCGGCTGCGACGTGATCGCCCCGAGCGACATGATGGACGGCCGTATCGGCGCCGTGCGCGACGCCCTCGACGCGCGCGGTCACGCGCACACGCGCATCCTGTCCTATGCGGCCAAATACGCGTCGGCGTACTACGGGCCGTTTCGCGATGCCGTCGGCTCGGCCAAAAACCTCGGCACGGGCGACAAGCGCACCTACCAGATGGATCCGGCGAACAGCGACGAGGCGCTGCGCGAGGTGGCCCTCGATCTCGCGGAGGGCGCCGACATGCTGATGGTGAAACCGGGCATGCCCTATCTCGACATCGTGCGCCGCGTGAAAGACGCCTTCGGCGCGCCCACCTACGTCTACCAGGTGAGCGGCGATTACGCGATGCTCAAGAGCGCGGCAGAGCTCTCACGGCTCGACTATCGTGCAGCCATGCTCGAGTCGTTGCTCGCGTTTAGGCGCGCGGGCGCGGACGGCATCCTCACCTACGCCGCCGTCGAGGTCGCGCGCTGGCTGAAGCAGGGCTGAAAGCGAAACGCCCCGCCTTGCAGGGCGCAGGGCAGGGCGTGGTCGCGCCTTTCGCGGCGTTCGGTGCTCAGCCGCGCTGATCCATCGGCGTGTACGCGGTCTCGGTGGGACCCGTATAGATCTGGCGCGGACGGCCGATCTTGGTGTTCGGATCCTCGAGCGTCTCCTTCCTGTGCGCGGTCGAGCCGGGCAGCCGTCGCAGGGCGAACATGTCGGTGGACGTGTTCGCCGAGGGCGCGGTAGATGATGCCCGAGTAGAAGTCGACGTTGGGGTACAGCTTGCGCTCGACGACGTAGCTGTCGGTGAGCGCGGCCTCCTCGAGCTCTTTGGCGACGTCGAGAAGCGGGTCGTCGATGCCGAGCTTCTGCAGGATCTTGTCGGCTGCGCCCTTGATGATCTTCGCGCGCGGATCGAAGTTGCGGTAGACGCGGTG
>CAYNOM010000804.1:0-2058 GCA_964398415.1 uncultured Polyangiales bacterium
GACGATGAGGTAATGGGCATGAAGGCCGCGGAAGTGGAAGTACCGAAGCATGGTTTGCGTGCCTGGTCAGGGCGTGAAGGTCAGCACGAAGTTGTCGGCCGAGCCCTGGTTCCCGAACCCAGGGAAGGAGCCCGCCGTGCCGCCCGCGACGTAGATCGTGCCATCCGCTGCGACAGATATCGCGTAAGCGAAGTCGCCCTCGGGGGTCCCAACCTGCTTGGTCCATGTTTCCTCGCCTTGCCCGTTGCGCTTGGTAAGGAACACATCGTTCTTACCTACCTGGGCATTCGGGACGAGTGCGCCAAAGGTATACCCCGCCACGTAGATCGAGCCGTCGGCGGTAGTCGCGACTGCCGACGCGATGTCGTACGCCTTGGCGCCGAAGGTTCGTGTCCACTCAATATTGCCTTCAGTGTCGAGCTGGGTCAGGAACATAGTTCCGGCGCCCGTCTTGATGGCACCGGCGATGGTGCCGGCATTCCAACCGGTGACGACGACCTTCCCGCCGGTCGTCAGGGCCACATCCCGTGCGTAGTCGTCTTGGCTGCTGCCCCACTGCCTGATCCACTCGACGCCCCCGTCAGGGCCGAGCTTCGTACAGGTGATGTCACTGCCGCCCAGGGCTGCCGTTCCGTCCAGCAATCCTTCGGTGCCACCCACCACGTACGCGTTCTTGTCCTTGTCGACGGCTACGCGGATCGCCGCACCATCCGCGGCTCCGCCCCATTGTCGGGTCCACTGCTGATTTCCAGAAGCGTCGAACCTGGTCGCGAACATGACGCCCTGCCCAGCGCTGCCCGGGACGGCTCCGCCCGTGTACCCTACGATCCACAGGGAGCCGTCCGGCCCCTGTGCCATGCCCTCCACGCGGTCGCGGCCTCCACCCCATTGAACGGTGCTCCCGATAGCATGGGAGCTGTCAACGAACGTCAGCACGGCGTCGCCATACGCTGGGGGAGGACTAGCGACCTTGCCGTATGAGAAGCCTGCGACCGCGAACCCGCCTTCCTGCAGGGCGATGCCATAGCCGTAGTCACTCTCTTCTGTGCCCCACTGCCGCGTCACGTTCTGGCGGGGCTCCACGTGACGAATCGACATATACATGTCCATGTTGCCCGCGTAGGGCTGCCCATCCAGGGGGCCTCGCGTTCGCCCAGCCACGTAGGCAGTTCCGTCTGGAGCTCCCAAGATCGCGTAGACGGCGTCTTCACCAGGCGTACCCCACTGATCTACGCGGAAGCCGTTTGTGGGCGCGCAGCTCGTTGCGCTCTCGCACCCAGCGGCGCCGCAGCTCGCTCGCGGGCTCCAGGACCAGCAACCATCCGCTCCGCCTTGGCAGACGCGTTGCTGTCCGGCGGAGCACTCGCGCGCGTAGGGATCACAAGGCGCAGCGATGGACGCGCACGCCGCGGACACGCACGTAGAGCCATCACTGCCGTGCTGGAAGCCGGGCGCACAGGAGTCGCATGCAGCGCCCTCATAGCCCGGGCGGCATTCACACGCTTGACCCACGCAGGCACCGTGTCCAGAGCAGCTCGCAGGACAGCCAACCTGCGCGTCATCGGGAGCCGTGTCGCCGCCGTCTGAACCCGGGGAAGCATCTATCGCTCCGTCATTCCATTCTCCGGCGTCCACCGGCTCGGGCTTGCTATTGCTCCCGCTGGAGCCAGAGCTCGCCCCGCCGTTCGCGCCCGTGTCGGCCCCCGACGAGGCCACATCGGCATCCGTGGCGGCGGTTGGGCCGCCGCATCCTGCGAGCACGAGGGCCGCAGCAAGGCTCGTCGCTCTCGTGTGCTTCACCGGAAGACCTCCATCGATTGAGCTCAGCTCGAAGCGAGCAGGCTAAGCTCGCGCAGGGCACCCAACAATGCCTGATTCCCGCGGCACTTGCCGAGGGTATCTCGCAGCCGTGCACGAAAGCGCTCGAGCTGCGCTTGCGCACTCCCATCGAGGGGCCGCTGCGATGGAGCCGAGCTGTCGCCAGCCCTGCGCTCTGGACGCAGCGCTCCACCTTGCTCGTCCACAAGCTGCGCGACCCGCTCACCAATGAGGTCGCAG
>CAYNOM010000804.1:2158-3316 GCA_964398415.1 uncultured Polyangiales bacterium
TCAGTAGTTGTACATCTTGAGCGGGATGCAGGACCACTGGTCCTGCCCGCGGATCGAAAGCGGTGGATGGCTACCGTCATCGATCGTGAACGAGGTGCCGAGCATGGCGGTGCCGAACCAGCCGCAGCTCGAGGGGCGACTCACCGTTGTATTGCCAACCTGCACGTTCGTGACGAGCCCCACGAGCGGGACGTCGATCACCTCCATCACGATCTTGGGCGAGCTCGTCGTGCTCACGAACGTTGCGGCGCGCGCGAGCGCTCCCGGGGCGGGCCGAAGCGTGATGCCCGACCCCACACCCGATACAAGCTCGTTGCCCTTGTCACGCAGCACCTGATCGACGCGAATCGTCGCGTTGCGAAGATCCACAGGGCGACTGGGCGTGACACCGCTCAGGAGCACAGATCCCCAGTTCGCGCCGAGCGTCGCGGCGCTGCCCGCGATACTCGAGAACGGCGCGTAGTGCGGCTGCTCCTCTGCAGACAGCATCACGCGAATCTGGCGGGTTCCTTCGTTCGGGATGGTGATCTTGTACCAGTCCGGTCGGATCTCCGTAAGCCCCGTCCCGACCAGTTCGTGCAGCCAGCCGTAAAACTCGCCCTCGTGCTTCACATGCAGCCCGAACGAGTACATCGGCACGAGGCGCTTGCGCTCGACGCCGTCGACCACGTAGGTCTCCCCGGAGTCGTAGTACGGGTAGATCATGATGGTCGGGTAGTTGGCCGTGAGCACTTGGCTGCGAGTTAGCGACGTCAGCCAGGCGTTCGCGCCACCTCCCGCCGGGACCGTGCAGGTTTCGTTGGTCGCGCACAGGTAGTTGGCATCGGGCAGCGAGATGACGTTGTCGCAGCCGCTGTACCAGGGCCTCGCGCAACGGCCGGCCCCGCCGCGGGTGGGCAAGCACAGATCCTTACTGTCCGAGCAGTAGCTGCTGTAGGGAGGCTCAAAGAACGGGTCGACCTGGTCACGAAGCGCCTCGAGCGCGGGCACGTTGAGCTCGATGGGCTCGGTGCCGGCCGGAGGCATGTTAGTGGTGACGACGTGCAGGTACACATCTCGAGCGTTGCTGTTGCCCAAAATGCGCTGCAACCCGCGCACGGAGATCTCCGCCGTCTCGTCGACGGTCGAAGCTTTGACGAAGCGCGTATTGCGCCAAGC
>CAYNOM010000805.1:0-3316 GCA_964398415.1 uncultured Polyangiales bacterium
GACGACGGTCCTCGATTCTTGCGCTTTCGCCTTTCGTCGGTGATTCGGTCAGCGCTCAGACGTGCGGCACCCGCGCGAGCTCTGCTCTCAGAAACTCCGCGAGCAGGCGCACACGCTCCGGCTGACGCCTGCCCGTGCTCACGAGGTACACGGGTGCGGCTCGGGCGAACCACTCGGGCAGCACGCGGGCGAGACGACCCGCGAGAACCCCCGCGCGGACGTGGATGGCCGGCATCAAACTCACGCCGTCGCCATCAGCGACCAACTCCGCGAGGGAGGCGTAGTCGTCGACGCTGATCCGGCCGTGCACTTCGAGCGTCACGCTCTCACCTCGCTTGCCCTCTCGCTCGAGTCGAATCGCTTGGCTGCGACCGGGCGTCCCGTGGAGCACGAAGGGCATCTCCTCGAGCTGCTTGGGGTGCTCGATGTCTGCGGCGCGCCTCGGGCTCGCGGCGAGATGAAGCTCGGACTCACAGACTTTGCGCGCGATGAGGTCAGCGCCCGGGAGGCGGCCGGCACGCACGGCGAGGTCCACGCCTTCTTGCACGAGGTCGAGCACGCGATTGGTGAAGATCAGCTCGAGGTGGATCTCCGGATATCGTTCCGAAAACGCAACCAAGATGGGGGAGAGCAGCATCCGGCCGAGGTCGGACGGCGCCGTGAGTCGCACGGATCCGCGGGGCTCCTGACTGCTCTGGTGCAGATCCACGAGGGCCCTCTCGAGGGCGTCGACCGGGCCCGAGACAGCCTCGAACAAGGCCCGGCCTGCTGCTGTAAGGGTGATACTGCGCACATTGCGGTGCAACAGCTGGGTGCTCAGCTCTTCCTCGAGGCGCGCGATACGGCGGCTCACGGTCGACTTGGGGAGCTCGAGCTTTCGTGCGGCCCCGGACAGGCTCTGCTTTCGCACCACTTCGACGAAGGTCGCGATATTGTCGGCGCTGTGAGGCATGCTCCCGTCAGCGTTCCGTTTTCGCAACCTATCGTCAAGAGAACGCGTCCCTCCCGTGCTGAAAAGGCCGCCCTAGAATGATCTCCGTGAACGAGACAACCACGAGAAGAAGGCTCCTCACCGGTACGGCCGCGCTGGCCGCAGCTGGGGCGCTCGGAGTCGGCTCGCGCTTGCTCGGTCACGACAAGGAGAATGAGGCCATGCAAACGCAGTTGACGCGCTCCGATCGCACCCTGCGCGGGGTAGATGACGTGCTGAGCTCGCCACGAGAGCACTGGGTAGGCGACGGGTTTCGCGTGCACGGTGTGCTGTCGCCAAGCGGCGACCCACGCGCGCAGAGCCCGTTCTTGCTCCTCGATCACGCGTCCGTGCGCCGCTTCGAACCCTCGAAGGTTCAGCGCGGCGTGCGCGAGCATCCGCACCGGGGCTTCGAGACCGTGACATTTGCGTACAAGGGCGAGATCGCCCACCGCGACTCGACCGGCGCCGGCGGACTCATCGGCCCCGGCGACGTGCAGTGGATGACGGCGGCCTCGGGCGTCGTGCACGAGGAGCTCCATTCCAGGCGCTTTACCGAACAGGGCGGCGACATGGAGATGGTGCAGCTTTGGGTCAACTTGCCCGCCAAACACAAGATGAGCACGCCCGGCTATCAGCCCCTCTTGGACAAGGACTTTCCGCGTTTGTCGGTGGGCGCGGCTGAAGCACGCCTGATCGCCGGCTCGCTCCTCGACCACACGGGTCCTGCGCACACGCACACGGCGATCACCATCTTCGACCTGCGCTTCGAGCAGGATGGCGTCGCCGAGTTCGAGCTGCCCAAGGGCTACACGTCCCTCCTGTTCAACCTCGAAGGCAAGCTGGGCGTGGGTCGAGACGCGCGGCCCACCGCTGTCGGCGCCATGGCTTTCATGAGCCGCGACGAGGGCATCGTCCGTGTGCACGGAGAACAGCACGCACGTCTACTGGTGCTCAGCGGTGAGCCCATCGATGAACCGGTCGCCTCGTATGGTCCGTTCGTCATGAACACGCGAGACGAGCTTCAGCAGGCAGTGCTCGACTACCAGAGCGGCAAGATGGGCCACCTGTGAGGCCGCTGCCTCATCGGTCTCACTCTCCGCTCGACCATGAGAGCGCGTCGAGGCCGCGCTGGGCGGAGCGATGGGCCCGACTGCCGCGGGTCGAAAGCTCGAAAGCCTGTCGGTAGAGGCGAAGGGCCTGCTCCGGATGCTGGGCCTCCAGCGCGCGCGCCTGGGTGATGCGCCGATCGGCCTCCCGATCACAGCGTCGCAGAAGCCCCGCGATCGTACCATCGCGGTCGTCGAGCTCTGCGCCCTCGCGGGCCCGCTCGCAGCCCCCCGACAGATCGCCTCCGTCGAGCAGCACCAAGGCGAGCGCCCCGAGCGCGCTAGCGGTCGACGAGCGTAGCTTGCGCGCGTAGTGCCCATCGCTGAGGCGCTCGTCGAGGATCACGGCCTCCATCACCTCGGCGACGTGATTGACCAGGTTTTCAGGAGCCGCCGGCAGGCGCGTGAAGCGGTGTGCGAAGCGCCGACAGTCGTGGGCCCAACGGATCAGGTCTTTCTGCAGCTCGGGGCGCGCGCCCTCCGCCAGCTCGGTGGCGCGTAGGGCGGCGTCGGCGAAGCGACCGGCCTCGTACAAGGCCACGGCCTCCACGAGCGCCGCTGTCACGTCGAGCGCTGGGGCCTTGTCGGCGCCGTCGTGGGGATGTTGCTCAGCCGCGGCACGCTGCTCACGCGCCGTGCGGGCCACGCTCTCGGCTTGGGCGAACAACGGACTGTTGGGCGCCACGGCCACGGCCAAGCGCTCCGCGTCGAGCGGCTTGCCCGCGACCAAGGCCTCCTCGGCACGTCGCACGCGCTCTGCATCGTCCAGCGTCAGCTCGATGCGCTCGAGGTAGTCGAGCGAGCGAGCGTGACCCGGCACGGCGCGGAGGATCTGCTCGAAGGTCTTGACGGCCTCGCCCCAGTCGCCCTCCTCGTACGCCTGCACCGCCAGGTCGAGCAGTGCGCGATCGACCGGCGCCTCGCGTTCGACCGGACGCGCGAGCTCGGTGTGCGAGGCGGCCCAGGCGCTCGCCACGCTGAGGGAAAGCCCCGTGAGCACGAGCAACACGAACGTGCTCCAGCGAATGGGCACCGGAGGCACGATGGGGCCTGGTAAGCCTCCCGTGGTCAGCTCTTGCGGCAACAGGCCGTCGCGGCCATCGCTCGACATCCCACCATGCTACCGGCTCACCTTGCGCGCGCCAATCGCTGTGCCGCGGTTCGGGGCTAGCCTTGCGGCCCGACGGGGGGCATGGTACCTGCGCAAGAACGCCAACCTGGGGCTAAACTACCGCCT
>CAYNOM010000806.1:0-3300 GCA_964398415.1 uncultured Polyangiales bacterium
TACTGCTCCACCTGCGACTATCGCCACAGCTGCCCCGCCTACGAGCAGGCCCTCGCCGGTCAGCGCAGCGTCGTGTGCGAGGACCTAAGCGATCTCGATCGTGTCGCCCAAGAGCGTGAGGAAGTCGCGGTGCTCGCGAAGGTGCTCTACGCGCGGCGGGACGAGCTCGACCGCGTCCTCAAAGCACATCTCGAGGACAAGGGCGCTCTTGACCTCGCCGGAATGAGATATACGTTGGCGACCACTGCGCGTCGCGAATACCCCGTCGCCAAGACGCTCAGACTTCTCGCCGATGCAACCGGTAGGTCCGAGGCCGAGCTGCTCGAAAAGCTCGCCGGCATCGAGAACGGCGAGCTCGACGCGCTCGTGAAGAGCCTGGGTCCCAAGGTCGGTAAGCCCAAGCTGAACATGCTCAAGGCCGAGCTCGAGGCCGTCGTCGAAAAGCACTTCAGCACGCGGCTGTGGGCGAAGCGTGCCGCGTGAGCGGCCATCTCAACGTGGCGATGCAGCAATGGAGGCGCAGAGGATGATGGGTGAACAGACCGAAGTAGATCCCCTCAGGGGCCTTGGACCGCTCGAGCGCGAGATTGCGAGCATGGTCATCGAGCGCTTGCAGGACGGCGAGGAGACGTACGGCCCCTGGCCCACCGACGACGACAGGGAGTACCCGCAGGAGGCGCTCGAGGAGGTGCTCGACGGGATGACCTACCTGGCGGCCGAGCTCTTGCGGCTGCAGCGAGATCGAGAGCGCGAGGTCGAACGAGAGGGGGGGCGGTCTCGCATGCCCCGCGTTTACGTTTGCCATCCGTTTGCTTCCGACCGCGAAGCGGCGCGGCAGTGCGTGAGGAAGATCAGCCGCGGCCTGCTCCTCGAAGGTGTAATGCCGATCGCCCCGCACCTCTACCTGCCGAGCTTCCTCGACGAAGCCACCGAGCGCGAGATCGCGCTGCGTCTGTGTAAGGAGCTGATTCAGGGCTCAGACCAGGTGCGCGTCTACGGCACCGTGATCTCTGCCGGCATGCGCGCCGAGATCGCCTTCGCGAACCAGATCGGAGTGCCGGTCCTGTACACCTCTGCGCGGGCGGAGATCCCGTGAGCGGCGCAGCTTCACGACGCAAGGGTCACGGGTTCGAACGTGTGGTCGCCCAGCGACTGCGCGACATCTTCGGCGACGACGTGCGCCGAGGCATGCAGTACCGCGACGGCGCCGAGGCGCCCGATGTGGTGGCGCCTTGCTTCTGGATCGAGTGCAAGCGCGGCAAGCGCACAAGCCCCGCCGCTGCCCTGCGGCAGGCTCAGCAAGGGTCCGGCAGCAGGGGCGTGTGGCCCATCGCCATCTGCAAGAACGACAACGAACCAGCCACCGTGACGATGTCGCTCGAGGACTTCCTCGATCTCGTCCGCGAGTGGTGGTCCACCCGCAACAGCTGAGGAGCAACGCCATGCAAGCGCTTGTTGCCGCCATCCTGGCGGTGGTCACCATTGCGTCCGCGCCGGACGGCTCGGCGGTCTACGCGCAGCACTTTCGCGATGCGCCGGGGGGACCTGAGCAGCGAGCCGAGGCGCTCGCCTCGACGTTTCTGTTCGCCCAGCACGTGTACGGCGTCGATGCTTACTTGCTCGCGGCGCTCGCCTTCTCGGAGTCGAGCTTCAACCCGGGAGCTGTGGGTAAGGTGGGCGAGTTCAGCATCCTGCAGCTCCATCCGCGCTCACGTTGGGGGCGTGCGGCGCGCCTTCTGTGCAGGGGCGAGGAGTCTCTCTGCGAGCGAGCCGCCGTGCTCGAGGCAGCGAGGCTCCTCGCCCTGGGCGAGAAGCAGTGTGGGGCCGAGACCAGAGCCATCGGGTTCTACCGAGCCGGGCGCTGCACAGCGGGCAGCGGGGCGGAGCGAGTCCTGAGCTTGCGAGGCCAGATGCTTGCTCACGCCGAACAGTCAGCAGGAGGGACAAGCAAGTGACAGCGAATGGGAAGAAGAAAACCGGGCGTCCCGCCAGGGGCGACGCCCCTGCCTACAACGCAGAGGAGCTCGACCGACTGCTCGTTCACGGGGACCATGTGGAGCTCGACAACGGCGAGATCACCGTCGTGTACCCGACCTTTCGAGAGCTCGCGCTGCAATACGGGTGCAGCGTGAGCACGATCGCCGACTACGCCAAGGCGCACAACACCGCTCGGCGTCGCAAGGCCGCGGCAGAGCGACTTCGAGTGCGTGCGGACGAGAAGCTCGTCGAGAAGCGCGCTGAGGCCATCGCTGTCACGCGCGACGACGAGATCCGCATCATCGACACGTTCATTCGCAAGTTCGAAGAGGCTCTGCTCGAAGGGCGCGTGCGCTGCGACAACATCACCGACTTCAACACGGCGCTTCGGCTCAAGCAGCTGCTGATGGGCGATGCCGACTCCCGCTCGGAGCTCAACGTCACGGTCTCCCTGCAGGCTCTGCAAACGCGACACCTCGAGTCGATTCGACGCATGGAGGTCGTGAACACGGCCGAGACGGGGGAGGCCACAGGAGCGCATGAGCCGCGCGCGACCCCGCTTCCTGCAGACACTCAGGCGATGGATTGGATGTCCGGTATGCAGGTGGAGAGCGAGCCGCCTCCTGCTGTCGCGGTTGATCCTCCTCGCGGCGAACGCGGCGAGTGACGGAGGGCCGCTTCGAGCCCGTGATCACGCGTGATCCTGCCCCTCAGACTCTGCCTGCGCGTGGTTGGGCAAGGGAACACGGCCTCATGGGTGAACGGGCTCTACCAACATGGCCGACTTTCGCTCAACCCGGACATCCTCGCATCGCTCCACGCCGAAACCATAAAAGAATCTGCGGAAAGCAGCTCGCTTTCCAGCACTTACACGATGGCCGCTTTCCCCGATTCGACGGGGAGCGGGGCGCGGATGGGTGGGGGATAGTCGGTTTTTCGAGGCTCCGCGCCCTCAGCCGAGCACTCCCTACCGGCCCTCGGCAAAACCCTAATTTTGCCAACCGAACAAGGGCTCGCGACGTCTGTTCCGACAGTAGCTACTAGCAGTCAGAGGCGCCTTCGCATGATCAAGATGGACCAGTTGGGATCACAGATGATCCGTCACCGGAGCCCCTTGAAGCGAGCGGCGCCCGACCCAGGCGCCCAGCCGCTCCTGATCGGAATGGGCAAGATCAAACGTGATCCACAGCTCAACAGGGCTGGTCGCGGAGCGCCCGCATCACTTCCTCGTCGCCCGCGTGCATGTAGATCGAGGTCGTGCGCAGGCTCGTGTGTCGCGCAAACCGCTGCACGAGGAGCGGGTCCTTGTGCCGATGGTACACG
>CAYNOM010000807.1:0-3297 GCA_964398415.1 uncultured Polyangiales bacterium
ACGGCCCCAGAGAAACCTCACCCCCGGCCCCTCTCCTCGGAGGAGAGGGGAGATTTAGATGGTTGGCCGCTGCCGACGCTCAGTACGCGTAGGCGAGGCCGAGGCCCGCGGTCAGGTAGCTATCCACCGCTCCACCGGCCACGCGGTTATCGCCCTCGCGGGAGTCGAAGTCGAAGCCCGAGCGCTGATAGGAGACGCGCGCGCGCGCATCGAGGCCCCCGAGCAGGCTCACGTCCGCGTACAGCGTGCCCTCCAAGCCCGTGCCGGTGCCGCGCGGAAACCAGCTCTTCGAGCCGAGCTCACCCGTGGCAGTGATGACGAGCCAGGCGGCCTCCACACCGAGCTTCGTGCGCGGCAGAATCGCAAAGCGTCCACCCGCGCCCGCCCGAACGTGACGATAGTCGACGTCGGGCACGGGGGACTCGGTGGCGCTCGCATCATCGATCTCAAAGCGCTGCACGCCGTAGCCCACGAGCGCGTTCAGCTCGTGCTCACCCAGCGGGTAGCGACCGACGACCGCGCCGGCGTATCCGCCGTACGACGTGTCGTACGAGATGCCGTCGGCCGATTGCGACGCGAGCCCAAACGCACGCTGCGCGCTCACGTCGAGACCGATGTACGAGGTCACCCCGTCGCTCAAGAAGGCCCCGGGATACACGCGCGCCCCCACAGCGACGAGCGGCGCCGAGCCGAGGGAGTAGTTGGAGATGCTCTGCGTGAAAGCCTGATTGAAGCGCAGCGAGCGATTGAGCGAGTTGAAGGTGAGGTGGGCCTCGAGCGCGGAGACCTTGCGACCGCGGGCGTCCGCAGGCTCGTCGCCATCGGTGCGAGGCCCGTCGAAGCTGCCGCGTTCAGCAGGAGGCAGCTCGTCGTCCGCCGGCAGCGTCGCGTCAGCGAGCGGTTCTTGGGCGGACTCGGGTCCGAGCGAGCCTTCGGCCTGGGCAACCTGGGACTCTTGGTACTCGGGCTCCGCGGCCTCGGCACCCTCGATGGACGAGCCCAAAGAACGCCACAAGCCCTGCTTCACGGCGGCCGCCAGCAGCTTCGGCTTCTTGCGGCGCAGCACGAGCTCGCCGACCTCGGCGTCGTGACTTCCATCGCGCACGGTGACGGTGGCCTCGAGCTTGCCCGCGCGACGCCGCACCCGTCCCTCGATCCAGGCCGAGATCTCGAGCTCGCGCCCCACCTCCTTGCGCCCGAGGGGCCCGTCGGGGCGCACACGGCGACGCTTGGCAGCGCGATCGACTTTGGGGTTGGACACGATCTCGACGCCGTGCCGCGTGAGCTCCTGAACCACCGCCCTGCGTACCTGCTGAGCGCCGGGTCCCTTGAAGGAGCGCACGACGACGCGCGTGTCCGCCCGCACGCTGGCGGTGAGCAGGGAAAGCGCAAGCGCGAGCAGCGTCGCTCGCAAGACGAACGAGGGGATGGTGTGCATGGCCTCGGTCGAGATCAGCAAGAACGATGCCGCATGCCCTGAGCACGAGATCCCGCTCTGATCCTTCGCGCCGCACGCGCAACTTTGAGCTCCGAGACGCGGCGGCGCAGCCAGCAAACGAGGACGTTGGCTTCCGCCAACAGGCGGCGCGCACCACGCTTTCCGCCGCACGAGTGACGCGTTGGCTTTCGCCCACAGGAGACTACCCGGCCGTGCGGCGCTCCTGATACACTCTCTCCCCGGCCGGGCGTACGAGGCGGAGGCACGATGGGAGAGCACACGCTCGAGGAGAAGATCCGTCGGCTCGAGCTCGTTCAGCGCGTCGGCGTGGCCCTCTCGGCCGAGCGCAATCGCGAGCAACTCATCGAGACCATCCTCGTCGAGGCCAAAAAGCTGTGCCACGCGGACGGCGGCACCCTCTACCTGCGCACCGAGGACGACCAGCTGCGCTTCGCGATCTTGCGTAGCGACTCCCTCGGCATGAGCCTCGGCGGCACCACGGGCAAGGCCATCGATCTGCCCTCGATTCCGCTGTTCGATCCGAGCACGGGCGCGCCCAACACGAAGAACGTCGCCACCTACTGCGCAGTGCACAAGCGCACGATCAACATCCCTGACGCCTACGACGCGAGCGGCTTCGACTTCTCGGGCACCATCGCCTTCGATCGTCGCAACCACTACCGAAGCCAGTCGTTTCTGACCTTACCCATGGTCAACAGCGAGGGCATCGTCATCGGCGTGCTGCAGCTCATCAACGCGCGCGACGCGCAGACCCAGCAAATCGTCGCCTTTCGCAGCGAAGACGAGGACGTGGTGAGCGCCCTCGCCTCCCAGGCCGCCGTCGCGCTCGACAACCAGCAGCTACTCGCCCAACAGCGCGACCTGCTCGAGAGCTTCATTCAAGCCATCGCGAGCGCCATCGACGCCAAGTCGCCGCACACCGGCGCCCACTGCGAGCGCGTCCCCGTGCTGACGCTCATGATCGCCAAGGCCGTGTGTGAGGCCGAAGACGGGCCGCTCGCCGGTTTCTCGATGACCGACGACGAGCTGTACGAGCTCAAGCTCGCGGCGTGGATGCACGACTGCGGCAAGGTGACGACACCGGTTCACGTGATCGACAAGGCGACGAAGCTCGAGGCCATCTTCGATCGCATCGCGCTAATCGAGACGCGCTTCGAGGTGCTGAAGCGCGACGCGCGCATCGCCCACCTCGAGCGTCTTGCCCAGGGCGAGGATCCGACGAGCTCCGAAGCCGCCTACCAGGCGACCCTGATCCGCCTCGAGGACGAGCTCAGCTTTCTGCGACGCGCAAACCAGGGCCGCGAGTTTCTACCCCCAGACGAGCAGCAGCGCATCGAGAGCCTCGGGCAGCAGCGCTTTTGCCTCGGCCACGAAGAGCGACCGTTGTTGAGCGCCGACGAGATCCGACACCTGAGCATCTCGCGCGGCACGCTCACCGAGGAAGAACGCGTGGTCATCAACCGCCACATGGTGGAGACGATCAAGATGCTCGAGGCCTTACCTTTTCCTCGTCACCTCAGGCGCGTACCCGAGTATGCCGGCGGCCACCACGAGAAGATGGACGGCACGGGCTATCCTCGCGGCATCTTCGGAGGCGACATGAGCGTGCCTGCGCGCATCATGGCCATCGCCGACGTGTTCGAAGCGCTGACCGCGCAGGACAGGCCCTACAAGCGCGGCCTCACCTTGCGCGAGTCGATGCAGATCATGGGCCGCATGAAGGCCGACAATCATCTCGACCCCGAGCTGTTCGACGTGTTCGTGCGCTCGGGTGTCTACCGCAGCTTCGGCGAGCGCTACCTGCCTGCCGAGCTGCTCGACGAGGTCGACGAAGCCGC
>CAYNOM010000808.1:0-3288 GCA_964398415.1 uncultured Polyangiales bacterium
ACACGAACGCGGTGCGTATACCGGCGCAGCCAATCGCCGCGAGGGACGCATCGCCCAGGCGCGCGGGGGCACGTTGTTCCTCGACGAGATCGGCGAGCTTGCGCCGCAGGTGCAGGTGAAGCTATTGCGCGTGCTGCAGGAGGGCGAGTACGAGCCGCTCGGCGGGCGCACGGAGAAGGCCGACTTTCGGCTCATCGCCGCCACCAATCGCGACCTGCAAAAGGAAGTGCGCGAGGGACGCTTTCGAGAGGACCTCTTCTATCGCCTGAACGTGATCGCCATCACCTGCCCCCCGCTGCGCGACCGCGCCGAAGACATCCCGCTGCTCGTCGATCACTTCGTCGAGGTGTACAGCCGAAAGAACGGCCGGCCTCCGCTGCGCATCACCCGCGAAGCGCTCGAGCGCCTGTGCGCCTATCCGTGGCCGGGCAACGTGCGCGAGCTCGAAAACGTGATGGAGCGCGCGGTGGTGCTGTCGACCGATGCTCAGCTTTCGGAGAGCGATCTGCCAGAGCCTATCGCCCAGGCCAAGCCCACCGGCCAGGCGCTTTCGTTCGCCATCGGCACGCCGCTCGAGGAGATCGAGCGCCGCGTCATTCACGCCACCCTCGAGCACACCGGCGGCGACAAGCGCCTCGCGGCCCAACTGCTCGGAATCGCGACGCGAACCATCTACCGCAAGCTCGACGCCGAGCGCCAGGACGGAAACGACGTCGAAGGCGCCACGTCCGAGCAGTGACATTTTGTCGCTCGCTCTCCACTCGCCCCCACCCCAACTGACAAGATGTCCCGCCGACTTCCGCTTGCAGCCCAAGCTAAAGCTGCGACAAAGCGCGCGAAAACCACCGTTCGACCAGCCTGAGAGGGCTTCGGCACGGCGGTTGCTCTAAGGTGCACCGAACCATGGTCAACGAGCGAACACTGCGCCTGATGCGGACCGGGGCCATCCTGGTCACGTTGCTTCTGTGCGCCCTGCTGAGTGCGCGCGGCGCGACCCAGATGCTGGCCGCGAGTCTGTTGCCCGCCCAGGACGACGCCGGGACCAAGAAGGCGCCCATGCGCAGCGCACGCCGTCCGGTGTCGACCGACGAACCCGATCAGTCGCCCGAGACGCTCGCCCGCGCCGTGTTGAGCCGCAACATCTTCGACTCGCAGACGGGCTCGATGGACTGGGATCCCCCCGTGCCCATCACGCCGGTGACCGAAGAGGTACCTGGGCAGACCATGATCGCCGATCCGGACGGCGAGCCCGCCTACTGCGATGTCCCTCTGCGCCTCGTGGCGTCGTACGTGGTGCCGCGCGTGCCAGCCCTGTCGTTCGCGTCCATCGAGGCCGCCGGCAAGACCATGCTCTACCGCGCTGGCATGCAGGTCGATGGAAACGAGGTCGTGGGCATCCGCGAGCATCGCGTGTTCGTGCGACCCTCAGGCCGGCCCCTGTGCCAGATCGTGATGTTCAAGCCGCCGGACGCGATGGGGCCGCAGAGCTCGCCCATGACGCCGGCCATGCCTGAGCCACCCATGGTGAGCGAGACGCCGAACAAGTCGGGCACGTCCGAAGACGAGCTGTCGCAGGGCATCACCCAGGTGAGCGACACGCAATACAACGTGTCGCGCGCCCTGCTCGACAAGGTGCTCTCGAACCAGGCCGAGCTGATGCGCGCCGCGCGCATCATCCCCTACGAAGAGAACGGCCGCGTGATCGGCGTCAAGGTGTATGGCATTCGCCGCTCGAGCCTGCTCGGCAAGCTCGGTGTGCAAAACGGCGACGTGCTGAAGACGATCAACGGCTTCGACCTGTCGAGTCCCGACTCGGCGCTCGAGGCTTACACGAAGCTGCGTGAGATGGACCAGTTCACCATCGCGATGGTTCGCCGCGGTCAGCAGCGGAGCATGAACTACACGGTGAAGTGAGCACCGCCTCTCGATGCAAGGAGCGACGCGCGTGAGAATCCGTAGACAGTTTTCGGTCGTGGCCCTGTGGGTAGCCCTGTTTCAGGTGGCAGGCCCCGCCGTGGCGCAGGACGTGAACCAGCCTCGCCGTCCCTTTCCCCTGGGCGCCAAGCCTGGGCTGAAGGTACCCACCGCGAGACCCGCACCAGCGCCAGAGCCTGGTGGCGCCCCCAGCGGCGACGCTCCCGGTGAGCTGCCACGCTTCGAGACCGGCATCGACTTCAAGCCCACGCCGCCCGGCAGCAAGATCACCTTCAATCTCGAGGACGCCGAGCTCACCGATCTCGTGCGCTTGATCTCGAGCATCACCGGCAAGGCCTTCATCATCCCGAGCAAGACGCGCTCGGTGAAGGCCACCATCTACGCGCCCAACAAGGTCACGGCAGCGGAGGCCTACCGCGCCTTTCTCTCGATCCTCGAGCTCAACGGCCTCGCCCTGGTTCCGTCGGGTCGCTACCTCAAGATCGTCGAGTCGCAGGGCGTGGAGTCGAAGACGATCCCGCTGTTGATCGAGGGCAACGTGCCTGCCGAAGACCGCTTCGTGACGCACCTGCACCGTGTCGATCACGTGTCCTCCGAAGACGTGGCGAACCTGCTCGGGCGCTTCAAGTCTGCAGAAGGCAACGTCACCGCCTACGTGCCCACCAACACGCTGATCATCACCGACACGGGCACCAACATCCGCCGCATGCTGCGCATCGTCGACGCCATCGATGTCGAGCGCGGCGGCGAGCAGCTGTGGATCGAGCCGGTTCACCACGCCAATGCCTCGGAGCTCGCGCAGCGCCTGACGGAGATCTTCCCGGTCGAGTCGGGGCCCAGCGGCGGAGGTGGCAAGGCTCCCGCCCCACGCACACCGGCGCGCGCCCAGGCGGCAGGTGGAGGCCCGAGCAGCATCGGCACGCGCGCGGGCAGCTTTCGCGTCACGAGCATCATGCCCGATGAGCGCACCAACTCGCTCATCATCATGGCCACCGAGCCCGCCTACCTGCGCATCCTCGAATTGATGCGCCACCTCGACGTGCCCCTCGACGGCGACGGCGGCATCCACGTGCACTACCTGCAGCACGGCGATGCGGAAGAGATTTCGAAGACACTCACCACCCTGATCGGCAGCTCCAAGGGCGCAACGCCCAAGGGTGGCGCGGCAGCGGGAGGCGCGCCGGGAGGCGCCGTGTTCGAGGGTCAGATCGCGGTCACCTCGCACAAGCCCACCAACTCGCTCGTGATCACCTCCTCGCTCCACGACTACGCTGCCCTCAAGAAGGTCATCGATCGTCTCGACAGCGAGCAGCGCCAGGTCTTCATCGAGGCGGTCGTGCTCAACCTCGACGT
>CAYNOM010000809.1:0-3272 GCA_964398415.1 uncultured Polyangiales bacterium
TAGCGAAAGAATACGTTGAAGTCGGGCATCTCGCGTCGGTCCGTCTTCTGGTAGAGAAACGACCCGGTCATACTGTTGGCGATCACTTCGTAGTCAGCCCCAACGTATTCCTTGCGGGACAGAATCCGCGCAGTCTCCTCGCGATTCTGCTTGCTCTCATCCATCCATGCGTTCGCGCGAATGAGCGCCTTGAGCAGCGCAGTGTGCGTGTTCGGATGAGCCTCCGCCCAGCTCTTGGTCACGCCGAACACCTTCTCGGGGTTGTTCTTCCAGATCTCGTAGTCGGTCACCACGGGCACACCGATGCCTCGCATCACAGCCTGCTGATTCCAGGGCTCTCCGACCGAATAGCCTTGAATCGTGCCGGCCTCGAGAGTGGCAGGCATCTGAGGTGGAGGGGTGACCGAGATGTGCACGTCGGAGTCGACCACGCCGCGCGTGTCTTCCGGCGTGTAGTAGCCGGGGTGAATGCCCGCGGCCGCCAACCAGTAGCGAAGCTCGTAGTTGTGGGTCGACACGGGAAATACCATGCCGAGCTTCAGGGGCGTACCTTTACTCTTCTCCCGTCTGACCACGGGGACGAGCGCGTCCGCGGTGATGGGATGGGGCGGCGTTGGACTCGCCAACTTCGGGTCGTGCTTCTGCATCTCTTGCCACACGGCATTCGAGACGGTGATCGCATTCCCGTTCAAATCCATGCTGAATGCGGTGATGACGTCCGCCTTCGTGCCGAAGCCGACTGTTGCGCCGAGCGGCTGGCCCGCGAGCATGTGGGCGCCGTCGAGCTCGCCGCTGATCACTCGGTCGAGGATGAGCTTCCAGTTCGCCTGTGCTTCGAGCTCGACGTTGAGTCCTTCTTCGGCGAAGTAGCCCTTCTCCTTGGCAATCACGAGAGAGGCGCAGTCGGTGAGCTTGATGAAGCCGAGCTTGAGATCGGTCTTCTCGAGGCTCGCACCCTTCAGTGCCCTCTGAACGGCGTCGTCCGCACTCTTGTCGGCGGGCTGCATCGCGATGGGCTCACTCCCTTTCGAGCAGGCACCGAGGAGAGCGGAGCATAGAGCGATCGTGGTGACGATCGGCGCGCGTAGCGCCGGCAAAGCGCTCGAAGCCCGTGGGAGGTGGCGGGGGTCGCGGGCACGTTTGCGTTGCTGCGGGGATTCGAAGGTGGACATGGCTCTGCGCGAGAGCAACAAGCCTGCCAGGTCACCCCGCTCGTGGGACGACGCGCGAATCGCACCATCCGTCGTGCACTTGCGGGGGCGCACCACGACCGGCAGCGCCAGCGAAACAGTCGTGAAACTCCGATGTCGCGCTGCGCGTACGTGACGCTGCGGCGGCGACGTCTGGGCCTCGCGAGGGCGACGAAATCGTCGAAATGGATCGACAGAGTTGTCGGTGATGTCTCCGACCTCTGCTCGAGATTGGGCGAGCCCGCGGCCCTCGCCAGACGCATGGGCGGGCGTGTCCATTTCGCTGACATCACCTGACCGGAGCACACCGATCTGCGGCCTACCTCGTGGCTTTTCCAAAGGAACGCAGGCCCGCCTGCATTAAGTGGTGTGGAAGAGGCAGTAACCGACAGCACTCTTGTCAGGGAGCACGACGTGAAGAACCGGCCGTATGGGTTTCTCCTTACACTGATGCTCGGCCTAGGCAGTGGATGCTTGAGCGCGGCGGAGGATTCCGCGGTTGTCTTGGACGGCTCGGACGAGCCGCAGGGGTATCTGGCCGAAAAGGGCTTCAGGTTCTTCAATGGGCATCGCGCCATGAACGGCATGACGCCGTTCAATGGCGTTCGAATGCTCAACGGGCTGGCCGCGGAGAACGGAGCCGAAGCCATCAATGGCGTGCGGAGCTTCAATGGCAAGCGCAAGTTCAACGGCAACGCGGCGCTCAATGGCATGTCGGCGTGGAACGGAATTCGACAGCCCAATGGGATGCAGCAACTCGACGGAACCACGGCGTTCAATGGTGCGGCGCGCTTCAACGGCCTCGCCTCCGAGCCGAACCTGGTGAGTGACTTGATCGACCAGGGCGCTCCCAACAATGCCGAGTACGTGGTGAAGTGTGCGCTGCGCTCCGACCAGAGCGCATACGGCTATCCAGGTGACCTCGGCGTGTGCCCCGAGTACGCGACCGAAAGCATTGCCGAGAACCCGGGCTGCCAGGAGCGGATCTCCTCCTGCCTCATGGCTTTGACCAACTACCACGGCGAACACGTGCAAGTGGAGCTGAGGTCACCCATCCCGAGCATTGGCACCGAGTCCACGGAGCAGCGGTACACGATCCAAGAGGGGCGGTACTTCGGCAACTTCTGGGGAGACAATCCCCGCGCATTCTTCTGTGTGAACAGAAAGGGAGCGGGCTCGCGGTGGGGCGACTTCGTGGCCGTGCCACGCATGTGCGAGTACACCGACGGAACCTGGAACGGGAATTTCTACGGAGGCGGGACCCCCGCCAACAACTGGATGATGGACAAGTGTGCCTATCCAGTCGTCGGCATCTGCGAAGACATCTGCGACGGTTGGAGCTGCACTTGGGGCGGACAGACCTACAACAACCCCATCGAGGTCTGGCGCTACGGCGGGCCAAACAGCTACGCGACGCCCAAGGTCAATCGTGATTTCGTGCTTCACTACGGGGGCATGCCCGTGGTCCCATCACGCTGCATGGACGACACGCAGTACGAGACGCATGACCGACCGTCCAACGGGGGTTATCGAAGCTGCGCGGACTTCACCGACATCGCCTGCACCGACCTCACCGCAGTTTGGGGCCAGAGCGCGATCCAGACCTGGGAGCTCGAGCACCACTGTCCGCGCGCCTGTCAGGCGTCGCAGGCCTGCGCCGTGGTCTACGAAGCCGAGCACGCGAGCGCTCAACAGGGATGTGAGCTCAAGGACGACCAACTTGGCGCATCGGGGTCCGAGTACGTCGACTACGGTAAGCAAGGATCGCTTACCTTCGCCAACGTCATCGTCAGCGGCACCGCGACCTACAACATCACCGTTCGGTACAACACCGAGGGGAAGAGAAGAGCTGCGCTCTCGCTCCGAGTCAACGGCGAGTTGAGGGCCAGTGCCCGACTCACCAAGACAGACAGCCACTGGTGGGCCGAGCGTACTTTCACGACGCAGCTCACCGAGGGGCAAAACACGGTTGTCTTGGCTGCGACGGGAGGCGACACTCCCAACGTGGATAGCGTGACCGTATCCCCCGCGGACTACTCCGAGAGCAACGGCGAAGTGGTGCTCCATCAAGTTCAGCTTTCT
>CAYNOM010000810.1:0-618 GCA_964398415.1 uncultured Polyangiales bacterium
CAAGGCCGCCCTGACGGGCCACTTGGTGCTGTCCACGTTGCACACGAACGACGCACCGAGCACCGTCTCGCGCCTGCTCAACATGGGCGTGGAGCCGTTCCTCGTGACGGGCGCGTTGAATCTCGTGCTCGCCCAGCGTCTCGCGCGCCGCATCTGCGGGCAGTGCAAGCAACCGACCACGGTGGACCCAGAGGTGCTGCGCGAGGTTGGGTTCACCGACGAGCAGATCCGCACTGCCACCCTGATGAAAGGCGCCGGCTGCGAGAAGTGCGGCGGCAGCGGGTACAAGGGCCGCGTGGCGCTCTACGAGGTCATGCCGATGACCGACGGCATCAAGGAGATGGTGCTGCAGGGCTGCTCGACCGCGGAGATCAAGGAGCAGATGATGCGCGACGGGATTTGGACCCTGCGCATGAGCGGCATCAACAAGGCCTGCGAGGGCGTGACCACCATCGACGAGGTCACCGGCAACACGGCCGCAGACCGCATCGGATAGCCGCACGCGACATCTAAAGCCCCCAAAGCAAAACGGGACCCGTGGAGGGTCCCTTTTTCTTTGCGTCCCGGCGCCTGCGAAGCGGGTGTTACTCGCTCTTCGACGGGTCGATGGGGAACTTC
>CAYNOM010000810.1:628-3269 GCA_964398415.1 uncultured Polyangiales bacterium
GCTCGCTTTGCGTCCCGGCCGAGCTTGCGCTTCTTGATGCGGCGGCGCGCCTTCGTGATGGTGGTGTTGGACGGCATGATGCTCTCCCGTAACGTTGGGCGGCACGGTGTAGCGAACGTGGGCCCTTGGGTCAAGTGCCGAGCGCTTGGGCTCGATAGGCCTGGCTGAGACGCCTCGAGAGCGGACCGGGGCTACCCTGGCCGATGCGCACTCCGTCGATGTGGGTGACGGCCACGATCTCGCGCACGCTACTCGTCAGAAAGACCTCGTGCGCCCGGTAGGCGTCGTGGATCGTGAGCAGCCGCTCGCGCACGACGAGCCCGAGCGAGCGCGCGAGTCCCACGACGCGATCTCGCGTGATGCCCGGCAGGATGCCGACGGCCAGCGTGGGCGTGTGGAGCTCGCCGCCCTGGATCAGGAACACGGAGCTGGTGGCCCCCTCGAGCAGCTCGCCGTGGTCCCCAAGGAGCAGGGCATCCTCGGCGCCGTGGGCCTGGGCGTGGCCGAGGGCAAGCAGGTTGATCAAGTACGCGGTGGGCTTAGCCCCCGCCACCAGACGCGATGGGGGTGAAACGACGCTCTCGACGCGGATGCCCCCTTCGTACAAGGCGGGATCGGGGAGGCTCAGGGGCATCACGAGCACGACGCGCTGGGCCGCTGCCTTGCCGAGCGGAGATAGCCCAAAGGCCCCCTCCCCTCGCGACATCACGACCCGCACGTAGCGCTCGCCCGTGCCCGCGGCAGACACCGCTCGCTCGATCTCGTCGACCATGGCCTGGGCGGAGACGCCGGGCTCGATGCCCACGATGGCGCAGCTTCGAAACAGCCGGCGCACATGCTCGTCGAGGGCATGCGGAACCCCGCCGTAGGTGCGCAGCGCCTCGAACACGGCGTCCCCGTAGAGAAAGCCCCGATCGAGCACCGGGATCACTGCCTTCTCGAGCGGGCTCAACACACCGTTGAGCGAAGCCACGCTTTGGATGGTCATGCCCGCAGATTGTCGAGCAGCTCGCGCGCGCGCAAGTGGTCCGACTGCTCGGCCACTGCCCGCTCCAGCATCGAGATGGCCTTGGGCTTGTCGCCCTGCTTGCCTGCGATGTCACCCAGATAGAAGTACACGTCGGCCTTGGTGATGGGAGCATCCTTGTCGAGGCGCTGCAGCAGAAGGCCGCGGAAGGTCTTCTGGGCCCGCTCGAGATCGCCGCGTTCGTAGCACAGCATGCCGAGGTCCACGAGCACCGCCACGTTGGTCAGATCGACCCGATAGGCGGCATCGAGCTCGTTCAGGGCGCGCTCGGCATCGCCCATGCCGCGATAGGCGTTCGCCAACATGCGATGGTAGATGGCGATCTCCTTCACCCGTCGACCGCCGTAGGAAGCGATGATCTTCTCCAGCACCGGCACCGCCGACTCCTGCCGCCCGGCCTCGATGTAGAGCTCGCACAGGGGCACGAGCACCGAGCGATCGTCGGGCACGAGCTGGCTTGCGCGCTCGAGGTAGTCGCAGGCGCGCCGCGGATCGGCGAGCTTGTCGCGGTAGATCTCGGCGATGCGCCGGAGCCCCGTGACGCGCTCTGCCACGTCTTCAATGCTCTCGACTTGCTCGCCGAGCAGCTCTGCGAGCGACGCGTAGTCGCCCTGACGCTCGTAGAACGCAAGCTGCAGCTTCTGCGTCTCGTCGAGCCGCACGCCCGCCTGCGCCGCACGCAGAAGCGCCGCCTGGGCGCGGCCGGGTGCGTTGAGCTTCTGCTCCGACAGCTCGGCGAGCTGATGGGCCACAGAGACGAGCTCTTCACCTTCGATGCGACCCAGCAATCGCTCGAGGATTTCTGCGCCGCGCTCTGAGTCGCCGCGCTCGACGTACAGCGACGACAGGGCCCTGAGCGCATCGACGTGCTCAGGATCGCGTTCGAGCACACGCTCGTAGCACTGGGCTGCGCGCTCGCCGTCTCCCACGTGCAGGTGCAAAGCTTCGCCCATGCGCACGAGCACGCGAAGCTCTTCGGCTTCGTCGCCGAGGTCGCGCGCGCGGTCAGCGCGACGCTCGAGCTGCGCCACGAGCTCGTCGTGCCGCCCCTCCTTCGCGAGCAGGCGTTCGAGCGCCTCGTTGGCTTCGGGATGGTCGGGCGTCTCGGCCAAGAGCTCCGAGAGCTGCTCGATCGCCTCCTTGGTCTGGCCGAGCTTCTGTTCGGCCACGAGCGCCAGCTTGACGCGGACGCTGACGCGTTCCTCGGGCGAGTCGGCCACGTCGAGATGACGCGAGAGCACAGACGCAAACTCATCCCAGTGCTCCGCTTCCTCGTGCAAACGCTCGAGGGCGAGCAGCGCAGGCCGGTACGTGGGCTCGTCGTCGAGATTGGCGACGTGCAGGCGAATGGCCCCGTCGCGATCGCTCAAGCGCTCGCGCATGTCCGCGGCGCGCTGACGCAGGGCCACGCGCTCGTCGGGAGAGGACTCGGCGTCGATGCGGCGATCGAGGAGCTGTACCACCTTGCCCTCGCGCGCCGTCGCCTCGTGAATGCGAATGAGCTGGTCGAGCGCTTGGGTGTCGCCACCGTCGAGCTCGAGCACCTTTTCGTAGCACCGGATGGCACCGTCGAGATCTTCCGCAGGGCCTTCGGCAATGCGGGCAGCCTCGCGC
>CAYNOM010000811.1:0-3267 GCA_964398415.1 uncultured Polyangiales bacterium
TCACCACGTTCCCTGTGGCCATGGCGCGCGGCGCGACCTGGGATCCGTGGCTCGAGCGGCGCGTGGGCGAGGCCATCGCGCTCGAAGCGCGGGCACGCGGCGCGAACGTGCTGCTCGCCCCGGCGGTGAATCTGCTGAGGCATCCGGGCTGGGGCAGGGCACAGGAGACCTACGGCGAAGATCCCCTGCACGTGGGTCGCATGGCGGTGGGCTTCATCGCTGGCGCGCAACGACACCTGATCGCGAGCGTGAAGCATCTGGCGGCCAACAGCATCGAGAACACGCGCTTCGAGGTCGATGTCACGCTCGATGCGCGCACGCTGCACGAGATCTACCTGCCGCACTTTCGCGCCAGCGTGGTCGACGCCCACGTGGGCTCGGTGATGACGGCCTACAACAAGGTCAACGGTCGCTACTGCGCCGAAAACAGCGTGCTGTTGCGCGACATCCTGCGCGGCCAGTGGGGCTTTCGTGGCTTCGTCGAATCGGATTGGATCTTCGGCACGCGCAGCACGCTCGCGTCGCTCCAGGCTGGGCTCGACATCGAGATGCCCCACGAAAACTACTACGGGCGTCCGCTCACCGAGGCCCTACGCCGCGGCGACGTGCCCGAGCGACTGATCGACGAGGCCGTGCGGCGCATCCTGCGCACGAAGCTCGCGTTCGGGCTCGATCGGCCCACGCCCGTCGACCCCGGGCTCGTCGAGTGCGACGCGCACATGGAGCTCGCTCTCGAGGTGGCGCACAAGTCGATCGTGCTGCTCAAAAACGACGGCGACCTCTTGCCGCTGCCCGAGACGGCCGACCAGCGCTTGTGCGTGGTGGGCAGGCTCAGCGACCTCGAAAACACGGGCGATCGCGGCTCGAGCATGGTGCGCTCGAGCTTCGTCACCACGCCGCTCGCAGGCATTCGCGATCACCTGCCCGGCGCCCGCATCGACGCCATCCCCCGCGACGAGCTCGAAGCGCACGAACATGCGCTGGTCGAGGCCGCGGACGCCGTCGTGGTCGTGGTGGGCCTCAGCTACCGAGATGAGGGCGAAAACATCCCGTTCAACGAGGGAGGGGGCGACCGCACGCGCCTGCGCTTGTCCGACCGGCAGGAGCAGTTGATTCGCGAGGTCACGCGTCTCAATCCGCGAGCGGTGGTGGTGATGCTGGGCGGCAGCGCCATCGAGGTGCGCCCGTGGCTCGACGACGTGCCTGCGCTGCTGATGGCGTTTTACCCGGGGATGCTGGGCGGTGAGGCCATCTCCGACCTCGTGTTCGGGCGCGTGTGTCCAAGCGGGCGGCTGCCGATCAGCTTCGCGCGCGAGGCGGGCGACTATCCGCCCTTCGATCCGACGAGCAAGGCCGTGGTCTACGGCTACCATCACGGCTACGCGCATCTCTTGGAACAGCAAAAATCTGCGGAGCTGTGTTTCGGCTTCGGCCTCAGCTACACGCGCTTCAGCTACGGTGAGCCCGAGCTGAGCCGCACCGAGCTCGGCCCAGCCGAGAGCGTCGAGCTCGCGATCGACGTGACGAACGTGGGCACACGCTCAGGTGCCGAGGTGGTGCAGGTTTACGCGAGCTACGCCCAGGGACCCACGCCGCGGCCGTCGAGGCGCCTCGTGGCATTCGGTCGCGTAGAGCTCGAGCCTGGCCACAGTGTGCGCCTCTCTTTGCGGATCGAGGCCGAAGACCTGTGCTTTTACGATAAAGGAGCCGAGCGTTTCGTGTTGCCGAGCGGTGCGTGCACGCTGTTCGTGGCGCGCAACGTGGCCGAACCGGTACACGCGTGCACGCTGAGCTTGCGCGGCGAGCGCTGATCACCCGCGGCGGAAGATGAGCAGCTGGTTGTTCGCCGGCATCTGCACACGGTCGACGAGTGAGATGTCGCGCGACAGGGCGAGCTCGACCACGGCCTCGAGATCGCGCACGCCCCAGCTCGGATCGCGTGCGCGAAGGCTCGCGTCGAAGGCGGCGTTGCTCTCGGCCGTGTGCTGCCCCCCGATGCGAAAGGGGCCGTACATCACGAGCAATCCGCGCGCCCGAAGGTGACGGCTCGCGCCCGCGAGCAAGCCCTCCGTGCAGGCCCAGGGCGTGATGTGGATCATGTTGGCGTTGAAGATCGCCTCTACCTCGTCGAGCGGCCAGGGCGCGTCGCGGACGTCGAGGGCGAGGGCCTCGTGCACGTTGCTGAGGCCCGTCTCGGCGCGCAGGGCCTCGATGCTGGCGAGATTTTCCGGGTCGGGATCACTCGGTTGAAACGCGAGGCCCGGCAAGGCCTCGGCGAAATGACAGACGTGCTGTCCGGTGCCGCTCGCGAGCTCGAGCACGGTGCCCGACTCGGGCAAGACGCGACGCAAGACCTCGAGGATCGGGGCCTTGTTGCGCTCGGGGGCGGGCCAGATCTGCTTCATCGTCAGGACTCCTCCGCTCAATCGTTGGGTGGCAGCGCGGCGCAGCTCGCCGTTTGACCGCCTTCGTCGTGAAGCGCGTCGCGCGGGAGGCCGCACGTGCCTGGATCCGGCTCACCGAGCGTGTGGTTTGCAATCCAGCGGTTCACGTATTCGGCCTGCATGCCGACCACCGGGTCGTGCTTGGCACCGGGTACGATGCAGAATGTCACGTTCGCCCCGTCCGCCTCGAGCCGATCGAAGCCGCACGTCGCGCGCTCGGGAGGGATCCAGTCATCCTCGTCCCCGTGCACGAGCAAGATCGGCACCGTCTTCGCCGCTCCCGTGAGGTGTGGGCGATCTGCGGCGTAGCGCTCGGTCCACGTGGTGCAGCGCTCGGTAATGCACGGCAAGCCGGCTCCCGCGGCGTACGCCACCTCGGTCGCAAAGCCTGGGTCGAAGAGCTCCCCGATGTTTGAGCCGAGGTCCGCGAGCGCCGCCGGGTCGCAAGACTGCTCGAAGAACGCTCGCATGGCGTCGCGCTTGTCTGCGGCGAAGAGCAAAGGCCCGGTGCCAGGCCCGTCGAGCAGCTCCGCGTGCGAGTAGTGGTACCAGACGCTCGCCGCCACGCTGTTCGCTTCCTCGGGCAACGGAAACGCACTGGCGAGGGCGATCATCCCCGCGAAGGAGGTCATCGGGAACCACGAGGGCGCATACGTCACGACCGCGGCGAGCTCCCCACCGCTGCCGTAGCTCGCGTGCATCGCGAGCGCGCTCAGCGCGGCATGTCCACCCATCGAGTGCCCCATCAGCACGACCTGCGACGAGAAGAGCGACGGCTCGAGCGAACGTAGAGCACGCGCCGCATCGAGCACACTCTTCGCCA
>CAYNOM010000812.1:0-3265 GCA_964398415.1 uncultured Polyangiales bacterium
CTGGGTATACCCATTCGGTGCGGTGGCGGTTGTCTCAGCCTGGGCCCACGTCTGGCGAGGGGCCAGAAACATCCAGAGGCTCAGCACGAATACGACTAGACATTTCTGCATGCAGGCTCACATCGCTTGGATCGGGCGGTCAACGCGTTTTGGGTCGGAGCGAGATTGCGGTCAAGAGCTACGGGGGTGAGTCGATGGTCGCACGCGCCTCGGTGCCACGTCCCCCAGTCGCTCGGTCACGTCACGCTGAGTGCCTCGTGCTGACTCTGGTCCGCCGCAGCGCCGAAGGCGCACACGCCCACACCCACTGACGAAGGGTGAGCGCCGAGGAGAGGGGCGCCTGCTCGCACCCACCAAAATGCGCATCCTGCGTCGAAACGCAGCGGCGCGCGGTTCAGCCCCATGATGAGCTGTCGTTGGGAACCAGGAGAGCCACGACCAGGTCGCGGCTTTGGGGGGAACTGAATGATTAGGTCACGCCCATGGCGGCTGGCTATCGCGTTGGCGATGGCAACGGTTTCGACAGTCCACGCGGACGAGGCGAGCACGGCGAAAGGCGAGGCGAGCACGGCGAAAGACGGCGCGCGCCCGGCGGCCGCCGCGAACGTGCGCATGCCCGCGGCGCAACGCACAACAGAGGTGAAGCGCCTTCAGCATGATCTCGACAGCGCCGCTCCGGAGGTGATCGAGAGCGCGCTCGTGCGAGCCGTGGAGCTCGGTGGTGCTGATGTCGCAAAGCTGGTTGCAGCGCGTGCCCAAAAGGGGCTTCCGCCCCAGCTCACGCTGACTGCCGTGCAGACGCTCGCTGCGTTGAAGCAGCCGTCCACCGCACCCGTGCTGCTCGAGCTTGCCCTGCATCGAAGGGCAGAGGTGAGGGCCGAGGTCGTGCTCGCGCTCACCCAAGTGCGCTCGGTGAAGGGGCAAGCCGTGCTGCTCTCGGCGCTCGACGACCCGAGTCCTGATGTGCGCAAAGTCGCCGCCGAAGCCCTCGGCACCGTGGGCGGTCGACACGCGCTCGTAGCACTCATCTCGGCCATGGAGCGAGGGGTCGACGGCGCCGCGCGTGCGGTGGGCAAGCTCGCCGATGCGCGCGACGCGACCAAGCTGATCGAGCTCGCTTCGACCCACGGGCTCACCGTGCTCGAGCCTGCGCTCACCGAGTGGGTTGCCCACAAGCGCGTGCCGCTCGCCCACAAGGTGCGCCTCGTCGAGGGCCTGCGCGCAGCCGAGGTGAAGGGCCTCGATGCGTGCCTGACACGCCTGCACGACGGGCTCGACGAGTCGGCCGACAAGGCGCTGCGCGCAGCTCTCAAGAGCGAACAAGGCCGCGAGCCTCGCCCCGCGAGAGTCGCCTTGAGCGAGAAGAAGCCCGAGAAGGAGGCTGCCCGATGACTCGGACGCTAGCCCGCGCGCTCCTCCTCTCCTCCATCGTCGGTTGCGGCGTGAGCAGCATGCAGCCGCGCTTCGTGCCACCTGCAGCACCCACCGAGCAGGTGGTCGCCCAGCGCATCCCCCACGCACCGGAGCGCAAGCATCCTCCGCGCATCGTGGGCGTGTCGGAGGCCAAAGACCGCATCCTCGGCTGGGACATCGAGGGCAACGCGCTCTGGAGCGTGGAGGCGCAGGTGAAGAGCGCGCCGCTGATCGCGGGCAGCTGCGTCGTGCTCGAGGAAGAGGACGGCATCACCGTGCGCGACCTCCACACGGGAGCGCTGCGTACAAAGGTGTCGAGCCAAGGACGCCTCGTCGGCGCAGACGGCGATGACAACCGTTGCGTGGTCACGCTGAGCCTCGAGGGCGCAGATGTGCGCGGGCAGGTGGCGCTGGTGGAGGGCTCGTCCGTTCGCTTTCGCAAGAACCTCGCCCTGACCGTGGGCACGCCCGCCTTGAGCGGCGACCTCGTGCTAGTGCCCTGGGCCACGCAGCGCCTGTCGGTGCTCGATGTGCGCGATGGTACCGAGCTGTCGCGCCTCAGCTTTCCGCAGATGGTGGTGGCCCATGCGCGCGTCGACCGCGGACGCGTGTTCATCGGACAGCACGGCTTCGCGCAGGTGAGCGCCGAGCTTCCGACGCTCTCCGAAACGCTGCGCGCCACCATTTCGCCGGCCAAGCGACGCCTGCCGGGTCAGCCGCCCCTCGTGCGCGATGGGTACGCACCCGTTGCCGCGGTGGACGGGGCGGAAAATCGCTTGGCCGTGGACTACGCGCTGCCCGCGCCCGACGCGGCGGACGCAGCGGCCGATCACGACCTGTTGTTGCTGCGCTTCTATCGCATCGCCTTCGGTCTCTCGGCCGCGCGTGACGAGGTGCGCTGGGTGAAGACCTTCGATGCCGACCTCGTTGGCGGCCGGGTCGATGCCGGCGGTGCCGTGCTGCTCGATGCCGCTGGCAAGCTCCATCGCCTGGACAGCCAAGGAGAGAAGGTCAGCGAGCGAGACCTCGGTGCGCGCCTCGGCGCAGCGGCGGTGCTCGTGGACGTGGCTCAGGCGCAGGCGACCGAGAGCGCACCCAAAGGCGAAGCCGCGCTGCACGACGAGCTCCTCGCCGCCGCAAACCTCGCGGACGACCGCCTCGGACCCGCACGCGCCTACGCCGTGGAGAAGCTCGCCGCGCTTGGCCCAGAGCCCATCACGGGCGAGCTCATCGGGCTGTGCGCCGATCGTCGGATTCCTCCCGCGGTGTCGCTCGCGGCCTGCGATGGGCTCTCGAAGCGTGTGCAGGGCGCGGAGGCCGTCATGCAAGCTCTCGCGCAGCGCGGCTCGTTCCTCGAAGCGACCCCGGCTCCGCCCGTGGGCGCGCTGGCCCGTGCCGCGAGGAGCATGCAGCTGCGCAAGGCTGCTCCGTTGCTCCTCTCGCATGCCGACGACCCAAACACTCCCGCACCGGCACTCGTGCCGTTGTTCGAGACCCTCGCAGCGCTCGAGCATCGGTCGGCCTCGAGCAGCATCGAACGCTTTCTGCGCCTGCACCACGCAGAGCCGGAGGGCTCCGAGGTGAGGCCAGCCCTGGAAGCGGCACTGTCGGCCATCGCCACGCTGCGAACGCCCAGCGGCCGTCGCACGATCGAGGAGGTGTCCCAGGACCTACTCACCCCGGCGCCACTGCGTCAACTCGCGCGCGAAGCCCTGGGCGTGTACGACGCGCCCCCCGCAAAGCCAGCGCCCGGGCCTGCACCGGCCGTCGCGGCCAAGGCGGAGCCGCAAGCAGAGGCGCCGCCCGTCGACAACCGGCCGTGGACGCTCGACGCGTCTGTCATCGAGGCCAC
>CAYNOM010000813.1:0-3262 GCA_964398415.1 uncultured Polyangiales bacterium
TCAAGGCCAACAAAGGCGACACCGTGATGGGCACCGCCAAGGTGAAGAGCCCGACGGCAGTCGAGGTCACGGGCGCGGACGGCAAGGTCAGCGTGTACGAGGCCAAGAAGGGCATCATCGTCTCGACGGGTGCGACGCCCATCCAGATCCCCGGCTTCGAGATCGATGGCAAGATCGTGATCACGGCGCGCGAAGCGGTGAGCCTGCAGAAGGTGCCCGCGACGCTGGTGTTGATCGGCGGCGGCGTCATCGGCCTCGAGCTCGGCATGGTGTACCAGAAGCTCGGCTCGAAGGTGATCGTGGTCGAGATGCTCGATCAGCTCTTGCCCACCGAGGATCCCGACCTCGTGAAGGTCGTCGAGAAGCGCTTCACCGGCAAGGGAGGCGAGGTGCTCACGAAGGCCAAGGCGAAGAGCTGCGCGGTCAAGGGCAACAAGGCATCCGTCACGGTCGAGCACGGGGGCAAAGATCGCGTAATCGAGGCCGACAATGTGCTCGTGGCGGTGGGCTTCAAGCCCAACTCCAAGGGCCTCGGACTCGAGGGCGTGGGCGTCAAGATGGACGCCCGCGGTCACATCCTCACGAACGAGCGCCTGCAGACCAATGTCCCCAGCATCTACGCCATCGGCGACGTCAGCGGGCCGCCCTACCTTGCCCACAAGGCCACGAAGGAAGGCGAGCTCGCAGCCGAGGTCATCGCGGGTCACAAAGCCGCGCGCGACTGGCGTGCGATGCCGGCCGCCATCTTCACCGATCCCGAGATCGCCACCGCCGGCCTCAAAGAGAAAGAGGCCAAGGAGCAAGGGCGCGAGATCAAGATCGGCAAGTTTCCCTTCGCCGCATCGGGACGCGCCATGGCCGTCGGCGAAACCGAGGGCTTCATCAAGACGATCATCGACGCCAAGACCAACGAGGTGCTCGGCGTCGGTATCGTGGGGCCCGAGGCGAGCGATCTGATCAGCGAGGCCGCCCTCGCGATCGAGATGTGCGCCTTCGCCGAAGACGTGGGTCTCACCATCCACCCCCACCCCACCCTGGGTGAGGGCATGATGGAGTCCTTCAAGCACGCGCTGGGCGAGGCCGTCCACGTGCTCAACAAGTAACCGTCATGGGGCGCGTGCTGTCTGCATATCGTCTGGGCCGCGTGCCCTACGGCGAGGCACACGCGCTGCAAGAGCGGCTCGTCGAGGCCCGCAAACAGGGGCACATCGGCGACACGCTGCTCTTGCTCGAGCACCCCAAGGTGATCACCCTTGGCCGCGCGGCCAAGCGCGAGAATGTGCTGCTGTCCGAGCAAGCGCTCCGCGCCCAGGGCTACGAGCTGTTCGAAACCGGCCGCGGCGGCGACGTAACCTTCCACGGCCCGGGTCAGCTCGTCGCCTACCCCATCGTCGATCTCAAGCCCGACCGCGTCGACGTCAGGCGCTACGTGTCCGACCTCGAAGACACCATGATCCGCGTGTGCGCCGACTTCGGCCTCGTGGCTGGGCGCGTGCAGGGCCTCAATGGCGCTTGGATCGAGGATGGCGCAGGGGCGCGCAAGGTGGGCGCCGTGGGTGTGCGCATCAGTCGCTGGGTCACCATGCACGGCTTCGCGCTCAACGTGGCCACCGACCTCTCGCTGTTCTCCGCCATCGTGCCCTGCGGCATCCAGGATCGGGGAGTGACCTCGATCTCGAAGGAGCTCGGGCGCGAGGTGCCGCTCAGTGAGGTCGACGAGCGCGCGGCCCAGCACCTTGCGGACCGCCTCGAGGCCGAGCTTCGCTTCGTCCCCGGCACGCCTGAGGTGTGAATGCGCAAGCTAGGTGTGGATCCTGGACAGCGCCGGGTGGGTCTCGCCCTCTCGGATGAGGAGGGCGAGCTGGCCTCGCCCCTCACGACCCTGACGCGCACGGACGACGCGGGCGTGGTGCGCGACCTCGCCCAGGTGGCGGCGCTGCACGCCGTCGACACCATCGTCATCGGCCTGCCCCTGCGCATGAACGGGCTCGAAGGGCCCGAGGCCAAGCGCTCGCGCTTGCTCGCGAAGCGCCTCAGGGAGCACACTCAGGCCAAGATCGTGTTGTGGGACGAGCGCATGACCACCATGGCGGCCGAGCGCGAGCTTCGGGGGGCGGGTCTCAAGGGCGAGAAAAAGCGCGCCCAGATCGACCAAGCTGCAGCCACCCTGCTGCTGCAGAGTTACTTGGATGCCCAACGTGAATGACACGGCCCTTCCCTACCGCGCCTTTCGCTGGCTCGTCCTGCTCGCCTGGCTCGTCGGCACCGCCCTGCTCGTCGAGCTGTTGATCCTTTTCCCTCAGCAACCCGGCTCCGGTCGCAATCGCGAGGTTCCGATCTGGGTCGAGGCGGGCGCGGGCCTCGAGGATGTGGCGCGCCTCTTGGTGGAGCACGGGGCCCTGGCCGAGCCCCAGAAGTGGCTCGTGTACATGCGCCTGCTCGGCGCCGAGCGCGACCTGTACGTCGACAACTGGATCGTCTCCAATGCGAGCTTCTCCGCAGCCGAGCTCATGCCCAGGCTCGCCAGCGGGCGCGGCATCACCCACATCACCGTGACCGTCCCGGAGGGCTTCACGCGCTTCGACGTGGCCAAGCGCTTCGAACGCTATCGCATCACGAAGCAGCCGGCCTTTCTGCACGTCACCCAGAACGCGAGGGCCCTCGAGCGGCTCGGCATCGAGGCGAAGACGGCCGAGGGTTACCTGTTTCCAGCCACCTACACGCTACGGCAAGACTCGAGCGCCTTCGAGGCCGTCGGCCGCATGGTGCGGGCGTTTCGCGACAATGCGGGGCCCCTGCTGAAGAAGCTCGCCGAAAAGCGCGGTGCGGGTGACCACGAGCTCAGCGACCATGAGGCATTGACGCTCGCTTCCATCGTCGAGCGCGAGGCACGCGTCGCCGACGAGCGGCCCATCATCGCGGGCGTGTTTCTGAACCGCCTCCGCGATCCGACTTTCACGCCGCATCGCCTGCAAGCCGATCCCACCGTCGCCTACGGCTGTCTCGAGGCACCTAGCGCCGCCGCCACCTGCGCCGACTTCGACGGTCGTCGCATCACGCCCGCGATGGTGCGCGACGGGGACAACCCCTACAACACCTACCGCATCGAGGGGCTGCCCCCGGGCCCCATCTCCAATCCGGGCCTATCGGCCCTCGCAGCCGTGATCGATCCCGCCGATCACGACTTCTTCTACTTCGTCACCAAGGGCGGCGGCCGTCACGCCTTCAGCCACAGCCTCGACGAGCACAACCAGAACATCCA
>CAYNOM010000814.1:0-3258 GCA_964398415.1 uncultured Polyangiales bacterium
CGCCTCGTTGCCTGCGAGGTCTGTGGCCACGATCGTGATCGGGTTCTCCCCGAAGCCGAGCTTCACGTCTGCGCTGAAAGGTGAGGTGGCTCCGAGTGCACGAAAGCCGCCGCCTTGGGTCTCGACGGCGATGCTGTCGATGCCGTAGGCGTCCTTTGCGGTGCCATCCACCACGAGATTGGCGTTCGAGGTCTCGCGCGCTTTCGACGTGATCTCGATGCTCGGCGGTCGCGCGTCTTGCACGATGCCGACGTTCGCCTGGGTCATGCGTTGCGCGTCGTCCACGACCTCGACCGCGATCACGTGCGCGCGGTTTTCGGGCAGGGCCAGCGCAACCTCGAACTGACCCCGATCGTCGAGCTTGGGCGTCTCGGGTGCAAACCCGGAGATCCCGAGCGACACCTTGGCATCCACGCGGTCTACCGTGGTGATACGACCGCGCACGCACACCCTGCGGGCGTTGGTCACGCTCGCGCGAATCGGACGCGTCTCGGAGCAGGGGTCGCCTTCGAGCAGCGCACTCGGTGTGGGGGCGGAGACACTGAGCGTCACACCGGGGCTCTCGCCCTGGTAGTCGAGCGCGAAGGCGAGCCGGCGCACCCGAGTGTGATCCTGAGCTTCGACGCGCACGAGCAGGCGATTGGTGCCGTGGGTGAGCGGGGTCTCGAGGCGAAAGCGTTGGGTCGGTCCAGGCTCGCCCTCGCTCGCAGCGCGGCGCAGATCGACGACTTGATCCACGCCCGACTCATCCTTCTCGAGGCGCGACACCTCCACCCACAGAGGCTTCGGCGGATCGTCGCGCGTGTAGGCGCCGATCACGAGCTCGGGGGTGGCGGTGTCTAGGCTGCGCGACACCTCGGGCGCGACGAGCCAAGCGACGATGCCGTCCTGTTCGGTCTGCACCGCGAGCGAGGTGGGATCGCCATAGTCGAGGGGCTCTGTGCTGTTCGAGCAGCCGAGCGCTACGAGTGTGCAGGCCAAAAGCAGGGATGAGAGGCGCATCTCAGCGCACCTTTCGCGCGACGAACAGCGCGACTTCGCGGGCTGGATTGCCCTGGGCGTCATCGTCGGGCGTCACGACGCGCAGGCGAAACAGCTCGCCCTCTTCGCTTTGCACGTACACGGTTTGCTCGCCCTCGGACAGCGCGAGCTTTTCGTGCGTCGCATCCCCGGCTGCGGGTAGGTCGATGCGGCTCACCTTCTGCGTCAGCGCTTCGTCCGCGAAGAAGCCAGGCTTTGCGAAAGTGTAGGTGCCGTTCGGCCGCGGATCGCTTGCTGCCGCGAAGAACAGGTAGTGACGCCCGTCTGTGCCGCGCTGCAGGTAGAAGTCGACGTCGCCGTTGTTCTTCGCGTAGTCGCCGAGCAGACGCTCACTGAGCTTGTGTCGTTGCTGTTGCAGGCTCGGGCGGATGGCGGCGCGAATCTCGGCGGCCGTGAGGCCCACATCGACGTCGTAGAGCGTGAAGGCCGCGTTCGCCTGGCCTTCGGGGATCGTCGTGTTGTCCACCTTGTGCAAGGCCTTTTGGCCGATCTCGAGGATCAGCTCCCACAGGTACTGATCGGGCGGAGGCGCGCCGAGGTTGAAGAGCGTGAAGAACTCGGCCCAGCCCGCCGCGTTGCCGTTGCGACCGACCTCGATGGAGGCCGCGCCGAGGAGGTAGGTCTTGCGTACGCTGCGCGTGCGGTAGTCGTAGTAGGCGCCACCCGTGACGATGGTTTCCATCTGGTAGGCGGGATTGGCCCACACGTAGCCGGCGGCTGGGGCGGATGGCGTGTTGTTCTTGCAGGTGTTGTTCTCTGCGATGCACGAGCGCACGAAGGTGGCGTTTTCGACGATGCGCATGCGCAGGTCGGCGGTGGGCGCGGGCGTGAGCCCTTCCACGTCGAACTTCTGCGGATCGGTGAAGTCGAACTCGAGCACGTCGTCGTAGGTGGGGCCCGTCACGTCGGCAACCAGCGCGATGTAGTCCTTCGTGGCCGACTTGCCGCTCGGCAGAAGCTCTACGCCGTCGCGCCAACGCAGGTTCGAGCGTGCCTCGAGAATCAGCTGAAACGCATCGGTGAAGACCTTGGAGTAGGGCGTGAAGCTCGGATCGACGAGACCCGGATGCACGAGCGTGTTGCCCTCGTAAGCCGGGCCGAAGCGCTCCTTGAGCGGCCCGAGATCATTCATGGCGTCGTACATCGTGATCGGCAGCTTCGCGCCGCTCCGCACCTCGGGGTGGCTCCGCATCCAGAAGTCTTGCAGCGCTCGCACGGCGCCTGCAGTCGATACGATCTCTTGCGTGACGGGGATGCCGAGCGTGTCCGACAGGATCTCCTGAAAGCCACCGCCGATGTTCCAGTCGTCTGCGAGGTTCTTCATGTTCGCGACCGAGGTGCCGTCGACGACCGCGTTCTTGGGCGTCATCGTCAACAGGCGCACCAGGCTGAACTCAGGGCTCGACCGCCAGCTCGAGCCGTAGCTACGTCCGAGCTCGGTCACGGTGCAGTCGTGCTGGGGATTCGTGTTGTTCAGCCGCCACTTGGTGCCGCAGCTCTCCTTGATCTGACTCAAGGCGCTCGTGAGCATGTCGGTGGTCTCGAGCTCGAGCAGCACCGTGTCGCGCTGGATCGACTCCGACATCACATCGTTCACGCCGTCGCGGTCGAGCTCGAAGCGCAGGGCGGGCGGTGCGGTGTCGGTGCTCGGTCGCAGCGGGATTTGAACCTCTTCACTCCACTCGGGCACGAAGGCGTTCTCGAGCATCAGCGTGACGCTCGTACCGAGGCCGTTGAGGTCGAGCGCCCGCACCTCCAGCGTGAGCGCACCCTCGGCGATGGGCAGGCTCACCTCGAAGGTGGCAAAGCCGTCTTGCGTGTCGGCCGGAACATACTCGCCGTAGCTGAGCGTGGTGGTGCCGCTGAGCACGCGTCCGATGCGCGCCTTCACCTCGCGCAAGCCCACCTCGTCTGCTGCGGTTCCCGTGACCTGCAGCGTCGCGCCGTTCACGACGTCGCCGTCCTTGGGCGAGGTCACCTGTAGCTCGGGCGGCTCGCGATCGATCTCCGCGCGGCCGAACAAGGTAAGGGTGGCTCGCCCTTCGTGGCCCGCCGCATCGCGCGCGATGAAGATCAGCTCGTTGTCGACACCGGGGATCAGCGGCACGAGGCGCGACCAGGTGCGAAAGAAGTCGTCGGTCTCGACGCTGCGCTCCTTGAGCAGCTCGCCATTGCGGACGAGGTCCATCGACACGACCGCGCGATCATCGGTGGCGG
>CAYNOM010000815.1:0-2011 GCA_964398415.1 uncultured Polyangiales bacterium
GCGTCAGACCTGCGTCGCGCGCCTTCACCAAGAGATCGTAGTTGTCGATCAGGTAAAAGTCGGGGTCGGTTCCGGCGCGTGACAGCTCCTTCGTGATCGCCTCGCGGTTCGTGTAGTCCTGCTCGCACAGGTGCATGTGCAGCTTGCCGTCGTTCGTGCGGAACATGCCGTAGGGCTTACCGTCCCAGTCTTCCTGGCCCATGTAGCGGCGCTGCGCGCCGCCCTTCTTGGCGAGCTCGTAGGTCGGAGCGGGCCACTGGATGCCGCGATGCTGGCGGATCTGCTCGTACAGACCGATCTTGTCGCGCGCCTCCACCTCGAGCATGCCGCTCAGATCTGCATCGGAGCCCTTCGAGGCTTTCACGATGTCGCGAAAGACATCTTCCGGATCGTAGAATCCGTCTGGCCGGCGCTTGTAGGGAAAGATGGCCTCGCCGTCGAGGCCGAGGCGCTTGGCGATCTCCTTACCCTTGTCGATCACCATGTCCATATCGGGACGGGTACCCGGGATCGGATTGGCCGTGCCATCCGTGACGTACACGCGGCGCTCCGACTGAATGTAGGTGCCGCCGACCCACTCGCCCCAGGTGGCAGCGGGCAGGATCACGTCGGCGTACAGATTGTTTGGCGCGTGCCGGTAGATCTCCTGGACGACGTTGAAGGTCTTGCTGAGGGCGGGACGAACCAGCGTGTTCTGATCGGGCAGGTCGATGTGGGTGGCGTAGATCAAGAACATCGCCTTGACTTCGCCCTTCAGGGCGCGCTCCATCATGCCGATGGCGTAGACGGTGTTTTGTAGGCCTTGCACGCCAGCGAGCCGCTCGCGTGGTACGCGCCAGGAGTCGGCGATGTGATCGCGCCAGGGCTGGTTGTCGAGACCTTGGTTGAAGGGCAGGCGGCCCGTGAGGCCACCGGTCAGACGCTCTCCCATGGCGTTGGGCTGTCCGGTCATCGAGAAGGGACCGCAGCCCGGGCGTCCGATGTTTCCGCTCAGGGCCATCAGGTTGATCAGGCTGACGGTGTTGTTCTGACCGTGGATGTGTTGGTTGTAGCCGATGCCCCAGAACGAGAGAACACCGCCCTTGCCTCGCTTCTTGCCTTTGATCGAGGCCTCGGCCCAGCGCGCGGCGACCTCGCGCAGGTACTTCGGATCGATCATCGTGATGTCTTGCACCTTCTCGGGCGCGTAGCGGGCCTTCACTCCCGCGACGTACTGCTCCCAGCCGTTGACATGCTGCTTGAGAAAGTCCCAGGCGCAGGCCTCGTCGTGCTTTTCCATCAGCACGTAGGCGATGGCGTTGTGGATCGAGATGTCGCCGTTGATCGTCGAGAAGTGATAGGACGACTTGGCGTCAACCTCTTCGTAGCCCTGCACCGTGCCGGTGCGTCGTGGGTCGACGACGAGCGTGGGGATCTTGGCGCGCGACTTGTAGTCGGCCACGCGCCAGAACACGATCGGATGCGATCCGCGCGCATTGTGACCCCAGTGGGTTACCATGTCACAGAGCTCGATGTCCTCGTAGGAGGTGGGCGGAGTATCGCTGCCCAAGGACTTGAAGTAGCCCGTGACCGCGCTCGTCATGCACATGCGTGCGTTGGCCTCGATGGTGTTCGAGCCGATCACGCCCTTCATGAACACGTTTTCGAGGTACTGACCTTCTACCGGTAGCTGACCCGAGCCGTACAAGCCGATGCTGTTGCCACCGTGCGCCTTGACGATGTGCACGATCTGATCGATGACGAGCTCTTCCGCTTCTTCCCAGGTGGCCTCACGAAATACGTCGTTGTCGAACCGGCCCTTGGTCTGACTGACGCGACCGGCCAGGATGTCGGTGTAGTCCTTACGGATGAGCGGCTTCGTTAGGCGATCGACGTAGATGGCTTCGGCGGAGGTGAGGCCCTTGATGCACTGAAGGCCCTTGTTCGTCGGGTGCTTGGGGTCGGGCTTCATGCCGACGATGCGCCCCTTCTCGGTTTGGATCAGGGTGCCACAGCCCACGCCACAGTAAGG